>NZ_JBNUPF010000017.1:0-47159 GCF_050409565.1 Facklamia sp. P12955 | reverse complement strand
ATAGTGGGACATTTTGATTTGTGTTCTCTTGAGACATTATCATTTACGTTTAACAGTGAATTATGATGAAATTAACTACTAATCTTAAATATCTCGTTACTAAAACTATTAAAATAGGTGCTAAGCTAAAAAATTTATGCTAAACTATGGTGGACAACAAAAAGGAGGTACTTTATGGCTATTAATATCCAAACTCCAAATGGAGAGATATCCTTAGAAAATGAAGTGATTGCAACCATTGTCGGTGCAGCAGTTACTGACAACTACGGTGTTGTAGGAATGGTAAGTAAACATTTCTTCCGTGATAATTTAACAGACATTCTTAAGAAAGAAAACTATTCACGTGGTGTTTTAATTTCTCAAGAAGGAGACAATATTTCAGTAGATGTCTATATTGTCGTTTCTTACGGGACAAAAATCTCTGTGATTTGTCAAAATATTCAACAAGCTGTTAAATACAATGTCGAGCAACTCTTGGGCTTTGAATTGGACTTTGTTCATGTCCATGTCCAGGGTGTGACTATCGACTAGGATCGTTTAGGAGGTAAAGTGTGGAACTGAAAACAATCAAAGCATCTGACTTTAAACAGATGTTTATAGCAGGTGCCGAGCGCCTGGCTGAAAATGTTGACTTAGTGAATTCGTTAAATGTCTTTCCCGTGCCTGATGGAGATACAGGAACTAATATGAATATGACTTTCCAATCAGGTGTTGAGAATATGCGTAATTCTACTAGTCATCATGTTGGAGAATTAGCAAATGCCGTGGCCAAAGGACTGTTAATGGGGGCTCGAGGAAATTCAGGCGTTATCTTGTCGCAAGTTTTCCGTGGCTTCTCAATGGCAATTAAAGATTGTGAAGAATTAAATGCCAAAGACTTTGCTAAGGCTTTTATTGGTGGTGTGGAATCAGCTTATAAGGCAGTGATGAAGCCAGTTGAAGGAACTATTTTAACTGTTGCTAGAGAATCTGCTGTAAAAGGTGAACAAGAAGCTAAGCAAACAGAAGACATCATACAAGTGATGCGCACGATCGTAGCAGAGGCAAAAGAATCATTGGATCGAACACCTGAATTACTACCAGTTTTAAAACAGGTGGGTGTAGTCGATTCGGGTGGTAAGGGGCTTTTATGTATCTATGAAGGCTTCCTTGCCAATCTTTCAGGGGAAGTCATTATCGATGAAGTTGAAGACCAATCTAATGACCATGCCCACGCAATCTTCGAAGAAATGAATGAACACCCAATGTCTATGGATGAGATTACCTATGGTTTCTGTACCGAAATTATGGTAAGAATTGGACAAGGACAGACTGTTAAGAAAGCTTTTGATTATGAAGAGTTTAGACAAACGCTTGATAAAAAAGGTGATTCTTTGCTGGTTGTTGCCGATGATGAAATTGTTAAGGTCCACATCCATACGGAAGATCCAGGCGAGATTATGCAATTGGGTCAAGAATTTGGTGAGTTAATTAAAATTAAAGTCGATAATATGCGTGAGCAAGTTAGAGACTTAGAAGACAAAGAGACTACGCTGCGTCAACAAGCTGTCCCTCAAACTCAAGAAGATTACGCAGTGATTGCTGTAGCTTCAGGTAAAGGCTTGACAGAGCTCTTCCATTCTATTGGAGTAAAGGAAGTCCTTTCTGGAGGTCAGACAATGAATCCTTCTACCGAAGACTTCATTAAAGCAATCGAGCGAGTTAACGCCAAAAATATTATCTTGTTACCGAATAATAAGAATATTATTATGGCGGCTCAACAAGCGGCTGAAGTCAGTGAAGTACCAACGGTAGTTGTGGGCACAAAGTCAATCACCCAAGGAATCTCAGCCATGTTGATGTATGATCCTTCAGTTGCCATTGAAGAGAACAGACTAGCTATGGAAGAGTATGCGCTAAGCGTTGCTTCTGGACAAATTACTCATGCTATTCGAGATACAGAAATTAATGGCCTATCCATTAAAGAAAACGATTTTATGGGTATTTTAGATGGCGATATAATCTTAACCCACACTGATTTAAAAGAAACTCTGATCCAATTGGTTAATCGAATGGTGGATGAATCAAGTGAGTTAGTAACGGTTATTATTGGCGAAGAGGGTGATCATTCATTAGCCCAAGAAGTTGCTGACCATTTTGAACAAACTAACTCTGAGATAGAATTTGAACTTATTCAAGGAGACCAACCAGTCTACAATTATTTTGTAACGGTGGATTAGATTGTTAGAAAATAGCTGATCACCACTTAGTTTCTAGGTGGTGATTTATTTTTTTGCTCAAAGAGGAGGAAGAAGATGGGAAAGTCTTGGTTAGATCCTATCGATCAGCTCAAAGGTGTTGGCCCCAAGACCAGTCTTTTATTTAAACAATTAGGAATTGAAACAGTAAAGGATTTAATGTTTCATTTTCCATTTCGTTTTGAGGATATCCAAGCACGCCAGTTAGAAACTATTCTTGACCAGGAAAAAGTTGTCTTGATGGGAAAAGTTGTTAGTCCAGCTGTGGTCAACTATTTTGGTAGAAAGAAAAGTCGCTTAAGTTTTAAATTGGCTGTAGATGGCCATCAAGTGATAACCGTCTCTTTTTTTAACCAGCCCTACTTAAAGAAACAAATTGAATTAGGTCAAACGCGAGCTATCTATGGTAAATGGCAAGAAAGTAACCAGTCGCTAATGGCCATGAAATTAATTAATCCGTCAGCAGGTGAGGACTATGCACCCATTTACCATACTAGCAAGGGACTGAGTCAGGGCCAGATTGTCAAAGCCATCAAGCAAGCCTTTGTTGATTATCAAGAAAGTATTGAAGAAATCATTCCGACTTATTTAAATCAACAATTTAACTTAATAAATCTGAAGGAAGCACTTTGGGCCATGCATTTTCCTAAGCAAGATAATGCGAAAAGACAGGCCCAGCGAAAGATCATCTTCCAGGAGTTCTTTCTTTACCAATGGCGCTTACAAAGCGCCAAATTTAACCGCTTAAAAACTAAGGGTATTCAAATCCACTATCAAGTTGAAGAATTACGACAAATTATCCAAAGCATCCCTTTTGAATTAACGGATTCACAAAAAAAAGCGGTTAATGAAATTTGCCGCGATCTTTTATCACCTTATCCAATGAACCGTTTATTGCAAGGAGATGTAGGTAGCGGTAAGACCTTAGTTGCCTTCTTGACCATGATTGCTAGTGTGCAAGCAGGTTACCAAACAGCCTTGATGGTTCCAACAGAAATATTAGCTCAGCAGCATTATCAATCTTTTAATCAATATTTTGAAAAGAGTGGTTTTCATGCAGAAATATTAACTTCTGAGAGGCAAGTTTCAGAAAAAAAAGCTGTTTTACAAGGTCTAAAAACAGGACGTATCCGATTGATTATCGGTACCCATGCTTTAATTCAAGAGGGAGTAGATTTTAAATCACTCGGCTATATCGTTATAGATGAGCAACACCGCTTTGGTGTTGGCCAAAGACAGAACTTATTAGAAAAAGGTCTGGCTGGTCAAGAAGCTAATGTCCTGCAAATGACAGCAACTCCCATACCCAGAAGTTTGGCTCAGACCCTTTATGCCGACCTTTGCGTCTCAACCATGGAAGGTCTACCGCGTGGAAGGATTGAAATTAAGACACAAGCCGTTAGTGATAAGCACATTGCCACAGTCTATGACCGTATGCAAAAAGAATTAGATAAGGGTCATCAAATCTATTATGTATTGCCTTTAATTGAAGCCAGTGAATTTATGGAACAAGTTGAAAATGTACAAGAGACTTGTCAACGTTTAAGAGAAAAATTTCCACGAGTTACAATCGATAGTTTGCATGGTCAATTGAGTAAAGAAGAACAAAAAGAAGTGATGAAAGCTTTTAAGGCTCAAGCAATTCAAATTTTAGTAGCAACCACTATGGTTGAAGTCGGTGTGGATGTACCGAATGCAACGGTCATGGTCATTCAATCAGCCGAACGTTTTGGTTTAGCCCAGCTCCATCAGTTAAGAGGGCGGGTAGGGCGAAGCCCATTACCCTCTTACTGCTTTTTAATTGCCAACCCAACGACCCAACAAGGAAAAGAACGTCTGATTAAGATGGTCGAAAGTCAAGATGGCTTTGAACTATCAAAAGCGGATATGGAAATTCGTGGCATGGGAGATGTCCTAGGACGAAATCAAAGTGGAATTGCCCAATTTACATATGGACATCCCTTACAAGACGAAGCCATTATGACAGCGGCTTATCAAGCAGTCGACCATTTAATGAGACAACCAGATATAGTGACTGAGAAAGAAACAAAAACAATTGAAAAGTATACCCAATTAATTAAATTAGAAATTTAGGAGTGGAATTTATGATTAAAATAGCGATTGATGCAATGGGTGGCGACAATGCACCACAAGCCGTATTTGACGGAGTTCTAAGAGCCTTAGATGCTTATAAGGACATCGAAATTCATCTTTATGGCGACGAGAAAGCCCTTAAAAATCTTCCGGATATGTTTGATGACCGTTTAATCCGAATACCGACTACTGAGGTTATCAAAGGAGAAGATGAACCGGTAAAAGCTGTTCGTCGCAAGAAAGATGCTTCAATGGTGGTTGCTGCCAAGGCGGTAAGAGAAGGTAAAGCAGATGTACTGCTTTCGGCTGGGAATACAGGCGCCTTATTAACAACCGGCTTATTGGTGGTTGGTAGAATTAAAGGTGTCGATCGACCGGGATTGATGCCGGTCATCCCAACCATTAATGAGAAATCTCCTCATTTAATTTTAATGGATGCCGGAGCCAATGCGGAATCAAAAGCAGAGCACCTCTTACAATATGCTCAACTAGCTAGCTATTATGCTGAGAGTGTTTTAAAAATAGAGCAAGCAAGAGTAGGGCTTGTTAATAATGGAACAGAGGCTGGTAAGGGAGATGAATTACGTAAACAAGCTTACCAACTCCTCAATCAAGCGAGTAGTTTAAATTTTGTAGGCAATATTGAAGCCAAAGATCTTTTAAATGGGCAGGTAGATATTGCGGTGACAGATGGCTTTACCGGTAATGCTATCCTAAAAACATTGGAAGGAAGCCTAAAATCCATCTTCAAATTACTCAAACGAACTCTAAGTGAGAGTAGTATCACCAATAAAATTGGTGGCCTTCTCATTAAACCCTCATTAAAAAAGATGGCTGAAAATTTTGATGATAGCAAGCAAGGAGGAGCGGTCCTTTTAGGGGTTAAAAAGCCAGTAATTAAAGCGCATGGATCAGCAGATGACATCGCCATTTATCATGCTATTCGACAAGCTCGTGAAATCGTTTTATCAGGTTTTTCCGAAGAAATAAGCACTTTTTTTGAAAATAGTGACAAAAATGATAGACAGATTAGAAAATAATCGTTATTATAATATAACCAGCATTGTGGTATAACTTTTTAATTAAGGAGTGGAAAATTTGAAGACAGAAACATTTGAAAAAGTTAAAACTTTATTAGTAGAGCATTTTGATCTTACTGAAGATCAAGTAACTGAAAATCTAACCTTTGAAGACCTAGGCGCCGATTCTTTAGATATGGTGGAATTCGTGATGGGGATTGAGGAAGAATTTGATATAGAATTCGAAGATGAAAAAATTGAAAATCTCTCAGATATTAAGGACGCCGTTTCTTATATCGACCAATTACGATCAGAAAAATAAATGGATGTCATAGTCATTGATAAAGGAGGCCTCAAATGGAATCAAAAGAGATATTATTAGAAGTGAAAGATTTGCACACTGGTTTTCGCATTAAAGACCAGTATTTCGATGCTGTCGATGGGGTTTCTTTTACCCTAGCGCGTAATGAAAAGTTAGCCATTGTTGGGGAGTCAGGCTGTGGAAAATCAACCCTGGCCACTTCAATCATAGGTTTACACAATCGCATGAATACAAAAATTACCGGGGAAATTAATTACAAGGGTGATAATCTCGTTAATTATGATGAATCAGATTATGACAAAATTCGCGGGAATGATATTGGCATGATCTTCCAAGACCCTTTAGCGTCATTAAACCCTTTAATGACAGTAGGTGAGCAGATTGAAGAAGCTTTGTATTATCATACCAAGTTAGATGGACAACAACGAACTCAGCGCGTACTTGAATTACTCGACCAAGTAGGTATTGAAAACCCTCAAAGAATGGCCAAGCAATATCCACATGAATTATCAGGTGGAATGCGTCAGAGAGTAATCATTGCCATTGCATTATCTTGTAAACCACCAATAATTATTGCAGATGAGCCGACAACTGCTTTAGATGTAACTATTCAAGCACAAATTTTGGATCTTTTGAATGAAATTCAAGAGGAAACCGAATCAGGAATTATTTTGATTACTCACGATTTAGGAGTAGTTGCAGAGACGGCTGATCGAGTAGCAGTTATGTATGCAGGACAATTTGTTGAAGTTGCAAGTGTCGAAGAACTCTTCAATGATCCGAGACATCCTTATACCCGCTCACTCTTAAAGTCCATTCCGCAATCCAATGATTTAGTTGATGAAAAGGGCGATCTACATGTAATACATGGGGTTGTACCTCCATTAAACCGTTTAGAACGCAAAGGCTGTCGTTTTGCTCCTCGTATTCCTTGGATTCCTGAAGAACATCATGAAGAGCATCCAGTTCTCCATGAAGTAAAACCAGAACATTGGGTACGTTGTACTTGTCATGAACACTTTTATTTCACTGAGGAGGTGGACTAATGTCAGAATTTCTTACAATTGAAAACTTAAAGGTTCACTATCCAATTCGATCCGGCTTCTTTAACCGTATCACTGACCATGTCTACGCAGTGGATGGTGTGGACTTAAGCTTTGAGGCAGGAAAAACTTATGGCCTGGTGGGTGAATCAGGCTCAGGTAAATCAACTATTGGAAAAGCTATTATCGGTTTAGAAAAATTGACCGAGGGTAAAATTATCTATGAAGGGGAAGACGTTTCGAATGCTGCATCCAGTCGCAGGTCAAATTATCGGCGCAATGTTCAGATGATCTTCCAAGATTCATATTCTTCTTTTAATCCGAAGAAGAGGATTCTAGATATTATGGCGGAGCCCTTGCGTAATTTCACCCATTTAACGATTGAAGAAGAAAAGAGAAAAGCAAGTGAACTCTTAGAAATAGTCGGTTTGACTTCAGAAGCTTTAGTCAAGTATCCGCATGAATTTTCAGGAGGACAAAGACAAAGAATCGGGGTAGCTAGAGCTGTTGCGCTGAACCCTAAATTAGTCATTGCTGACGAACCAGTTTCAGCTTTAGACTTATCGGTTCAAGCTCAAGTCTTAAACTTTATGAAACGTATTCAAGAAGAATTTAATGTTTCTTACTTGTTTATTTCGCATGATTTAGGCGTGGTGAAACACATGTCTGACGAATTGGCCATTATGTATCGTGGAAGATTTACTGAATATGGCTCTAATTATGAAATTTATAAAAATCCTCAACACATATATACTAAAAGGCTTTTATCAGCTATACCGCATGTTGATCCAAACAATCGAAGAGAGCACCATATAGAGCGTCTCCGAGTGGAGAAAGAATATCATGAAAATGCCAGTCAATATTTTGAGGAAAGCGGACGGGTCTATGATCTGAAGAAGATTAATGATCACCACCAAGTGGCTTTAAAAGAAGTCGGCTTTGCTCAAAGAGAGGAAGTGAAATAAATGTGGAAGACGATTTTAAGAAGGGTCATTTTAATGATTCCTCAAATTTTTCTTTTAAGTATCATTGTCTTTGTTTTGGCTGCTTTGATGCCAGGGGATGCGTTGACGGGTTTACAAGATCCAAATGTGGACCCTGCTCAAATAGCAGCCATGCGGGAGCAACTAGGACTAGATAAACCGTGGCCAGAGCGCTATGTTGATTGGATTACTGGTATCTTTCAAGGTGATTGGGGACGGTCTTGGCATCACCGTCAACCGACTCTAAAGATTATTGGTCAAAGAGTTTGGCCCACCTTACAATTATCTTTATTAACAGTGATCATTTCGTACGGAATCGCTTTACCATTAGGTCTGTTTTCTGGTCGTTATCAAAATTCCGTTTTTGATAAAACCGTTAACTTATATACCTTTGTAACTTATGCTATTCCATCTTTCGTATTGGGTTTATTTATGATTTGGTTATTTGGTTATATTCTTGGCTGGTTCCCTACAACTGGAACAGTAGACCCGGGTCTTGAGCCTGGAACGCTTGATTTTGCTTTGTCAAGATTTAAACACATTATTTTACCAGCTATTACAATGGCACTTTTATCAACAACCTCTACTATTCAATACTTAAGAACAGGAGTCATTGATGCTAAAACGGAAGATTATGTTCGCACAGCTAAGGCTAAAGGCGTTCCAGAAAATGTTGTTTATCGCAAGCACATCTTCCGGAATTCAATCCTACCAATTGCTGCCTTTTTAGGCTTTACCATCACTGGTTTGTTAGGCGGATCTGTCTTCACTGAGACAGTCTTTAATTATCCAGGAATGGGAAAATTATTTGTCGAATCAATCGCTTTACGTGATTTTTCTGTAATGATAGCTATTACATTGATCTACGGATTTACAACCCTTTTAGGTTCGTTATTATCAGACATCATTATGGTTTTTGTTGACCCTAGAATTCGAATTAAATAGGAGGTGGAATAATGGCTGAAAATAATACACAGGTAACAGTAAATGAAGAACTATTGCAAGACCAAGTTTCCACTCCACCGATGGGTTGGGAAGTTATTCGTCGAGAGTTTGCACGTGATAAAATTGCTGTTTTATCATTAATTCTTTTATTAATTATTGTCGTAGCGGCGGTCTTATCAGCATTCTTTATTGATTCCGATGCTGCAGGCATAGTTAATATTTTTGACCGCTTTACACCGCCAGGAGAAAAAGGCTATCTTTTAGGTACCGATGAGGGTGGAAAAGGCATTTTTGAACAGCTTTTACTAGGAACAAAAAATTCCTTAATTATCGCTTGGGCTGTCACTATATTAACAGCAGGTTTTGGGACGATTATTGGTTTGATTGCCGGTTATTATGGGGGTCGAGTGGATGATTTTATTATGCGTGTGGTAGACTTTTTAATCGTTTTACCGAGAATCATGATTATTATTGCGGTCGTAACAATCGTTAAACGCTTCGACCCTTGGACTTTGATTTGGATTATATCTTTATTTGGTTGGATGGGGCAGACCCGTTTGATTCGAACGGCTTCTTTATCAGAAGCATCCAAGGATTATATCAAGGCATCAAAAACCATGGGGACTAGAGATTGGAAAATTATGCTCGGCTCCTTATTACCGAATCTTTCTTCGCTAATGATCACCAACTTAACTCTATCCTTTGCTGGTAATATCGGTTTAGAAACAGGACTTTCTTTCTTGGGCTTTGGTTTGCCTGTTGGAACGCCTTCTTTAGGAACGCTAATTGGTTACGCTAGAACACCAGATATTATTGAAAATAAATGGTGGGTTTGGTTGCCAGCTGCCTTGTTAGTATTGATCATGATGTTATCAATTAACTATATCGGACAGGCTTTCCAACGTGTAGCAGATTCAAAACAAAGAAGAGGATAAAAATTTTAAGAGCTTTACCCTTTATTTACTTTAGCGTTAAGCGATGAGTAAGAAGTGGGGCTCTTTTTTTATGAGAAAATTTTAATCTTACAGAAAAGTTTTCGTTTTGAAATTTTATTATATCTTGTAAGTGCTAAATAAAAATCAAAAGATTTTTCTGCTAGAAATTACTAGTTGGGTCATAAGCTTTAAAATAATGAAAAGACATTTTCATGAAAAACCTTTAAGACAAGTGAGCTTTGGAAACTTTTCATAAATAAACCCCTAATAAAGCTTGTTTTTATTAGAAAAAGATAAAAATATTAAAAAAAAATTAGAAAAGACTTGATTTAATCATATAATTTCTATATGATAGGATTATCACATTTAGAGGAGGCTTAGTATGAGAAAATCATTAGAAAAACATCTTATACAGTTTATGACAACAATGACAATCGGTTCCTTGGTATTGAGTTCCCTACCTATGGTCCAAGCTGAGGAAGCAGATGGAGAAGGAGCCCCCGCACCGGACATTTCGACTTCTGTAGAGCATGAAGGTGAAGTCATGGAGGGTGGAACACTTAAGGTAGCCTTTGTTTCCGATACCGCATTTGCAGGTGTCTTCAATAATATGTTTTACACAGGAAACCCAGATGCAACCGTAATTGGTTACTTTAACCCTGGCCTATACGGCTACGACAATAACTTCAAGATCGATGATTCCGGTTTTGCCAAAGTGGAAATGGATGTTGAAAATAAACAAGTAACTATCACAATCCCAGAAGGAGTTAAGTGGGATGATGGCGAACCGATTACGATAGATGACGTTATTTTTCCTTACTATGTAGTAGGACACCCTGATTATACCGGCATTCGTTATGGTAGCGATTTTGAGAATGTGGTAGGAATGGACGAGTATCATAACGGCGAAGCCGAGGAAATTTCTGGGTTGGAACGTGTCGATGATTATACCCTAACCGTTACATATAAGGCTTTTCCGAACTCAATGGTTCAAGCTGGTGGAGGAATTTCTTCTTATATCGAACCTGAGCATGTCTTTGAAGGTATCGAAGTAGCTGATATGGAAGACTCTGCACCTGTACGTGAGAAACCAGTAGGCTTTGGACCTTTTAAGGTGGAATCAATGACACCAGGTGAAGCAGTCACTTATACTGTAAATGAAAATTATTATAAGGGGCGTCCTAAATTAGATGGAATGACGATGAATGTCATCAACCCTAATTCAATTGTTGCTGAATTAAAGGCTGGTAATTTTGATATTGCAACCTTACCAACTGATAAGTATGATACTTATAAAGATGCAACGAACTTTACTACCATTGGTTATGAGCAGAATGCTTATACATACATTGGCTTCAAGATGGGTAAATGGAATGAAGAAGAAGGTAAAAACGAATTTGATCCTGAATTAGTTACATCCAATAAAGCTCTTCGTCAAGCGATGGCTTATGCCATGGATAATGATTCAGTCGGCCGTGAATTCTATCAAGGATTGCGTCGTGCTGCAGACTCAATGATTACACCGAACTTTGTAGAATACTTAAATCCTGACGTTAAGGCCTATGAATACAATCCAGAAAAAGCTAAGGAAATTTTAGCAGAAGCTGGCTTTAAGGATGTGGATGGTGATGGTCTAGTGGAAGATCCTAATGGCGAGAAATT
This sequence comes from Facklamia sp. P12955, assembly GCF_050409565.1. Taxonomy (NCBI): domain Bacteria; kingdom Bacillati; phylum Bacillota; class Bacilli; order Lactobacillales; family Aerococcaceae; genus Facklamia; species Facklamia sp. P12955. The sequence goes on along the minus strand of NZ_JBNUPF010000017.1, from coordinate 35,919 downwards.
CACCTTGAACTTCGCTTCAATGTCAGGTGGTGAAACAGCTGCTCCATTGGCTCAGTACTATGTACAAGCATGGAACGCAGTCGGTATTCCTGTAGAGCTATTAGATGGACAATTACTAGAGTTTAATTCTTTCTATGAACGTATTAAGAAGGATGATCCAGAAATACATATTTTCCAAGCTGCTTTTGGTACTGGTGGCGATCCAAATCCAAATGGATTATTTGGTGAACGAGCACAATTCAACTACAGTCGCTATGTGAATGAAGAACATAACCAATTATTAGCGGATATTGAATCAGACGAATCGTTTGATGATGACTACCGTCAAAAAGCCTTCTACGCTTGGCAAGAATTTATGCATGAAGAGCTTCCTGTTATTCCAACGCTTTGGAGATATGAATTAACAGCCGTTAATAAGCGTGTGACGAATTGGGATGTTGAAATTGGAGCAAATCTTGATTGGACACAAGTAGGCTTAACTGCTGAAAGTCCAATTGCTGAATAATTTAAAATTTTAAAAGATGAAGATCAAGCATAGCTTTGCTTGATCTTTTTATTTATATACGGTATTTCATTTTTGTATTGCTGAATGACTTTGTGTAATCAAGGGATTTTTGGTAAAATCAGTGTATATTTGATAGGAGTCGAAGCCATGCATCAGTTAATAGAACACATCGAAAAAGAATTAAAAATTAAAGTTACTAACCAGAAGATTATTCAGCAAGCTTTCTACCATCGGTCATATATTAATGAGCAAGGTGAGAACTTAATTCAGTCCAATGAACGATTAGAATTTTTAGGCGATGCTGTGCTTGAGATTCTGGTTAGTCAATTTTTATATGGACAATACCCCCATAAGCCTGAAGGAGATCTTTCACGCATGCGAGCTCAGCTCGTCAGGGAACCAAGCCTGGCTTATTTAGCTAGACAAGTAGACTTTCCTCAATTTATCCAATTAGGTAAGGGGGAAAGATTGTCGGGAGGTAAAGAAAGAGATTCCATTTTAGCAGATACATTTGAAGCCTTTTTGGGGGCAGTTTATTTGGATACTGGTATGGATATGGTTGAAAACTTTCTGAGTAGAGTCCTCTTTGATCACCATCAAGAAATTTTGACACTAACCGTGCAAGATTATAAGACCAAGTTCCAAGAAATGGTTCAAGTCAAGGGAACAGTTAAGATTGAATACCGTCTCCTAGCAACCCAAGGACCTTCTCATGCACAAACCTTTACCATTGGGCTGTATTTAGAAAACGACTTAATAGCTAAGGCCAGTGGCAAAAGTAAAAAAGAAGCAGAAATGAAGGCCGCTAAAAAAGCCATTCACCATCTTCAAAAAGGAGTGTAGCTGTTTGTATTTAGAAAGAATCGAAATGACTGGTTTCAAATCTTTTGCTGATAAAACAGTCATTAATTTTGATCAGGGCATGACAGCAATAGTCGGTCCCAACGGTTCAGGCAAATCGAATTTATCTGAAGCCATTCGTTGGGTCTTAGGAGAACAATCGGCTAAATCCTTGCGTGGTAACAAGATGGAAGATGTTATCTTTAATGGTTCACTCGATCGAAAGCCAGTCAATATTGCTAAAGTATCCTTGGTTTTAAATAATGAGGATCGTTATATTGATATGGACCCCAAAACGATTACGATAACGCGTCAATATAACCGTAATGGTGAGAGTTATTTTTTTATCAATCAAAAAAATGTTCGCTTAAAAGATATCACTGATTTGCTGTTGGATACAGGCTTAGGTAAAAATTCTTTCGCCATGATTTCCCAAGGTAAAGTCGAGTCCATCTTTTTAAGTAAACCAGAAGAAAGACGAGGAATTTTTGAAGAAGCAGCTGGTGTACAAAAATATCAATACCGCAAACAAGAAGCTCAAAGAAAATTGCTGCGGTCACAAGACCATTTGAACCGTGTCAGGGATATTTTACATGAATTAAAAAATCAACTGCAGCCACTTAAAGAACAAAGAGAAAAGGCTTTGACCTACCAAGAGAAAGCGGCCCAATTGAAAGAAGAAGAAATATCCTTATATACCTTTCAAATACAAGACTTTAAAGCTAAATGGCAACAAGCCAAGGACCACTACCAACAAATAAAAGCTGAATTAGACCGAGTTAAGAATGATCAAAAAACTTTTTCGCAATCAATCGATGATAAACAGAACCAATTAGACTTGATAAATCAAAGCATTGATCAAGAAGAGATGGAAAGTCGAAAACTTATCCAATTGATTGAGAGATTAAAGGGCCAAATTGAAGTGTTTCAGCAAAAAACGCTTTATGCCAATCAATCCAGTCAAGAAAGAAAACTAAATCAAGATCGCTACCAAAATCAATGGGTTGACCACCAAAAACAACAAGAGGCCCTTAATCAAAATTTAAACTCATTAGAAGAAGGTATTCGAAAAGCAAAAGAAGAAGTAAAAGCATATAATCAACAACTTAATGACTTTCAAGCGCTAAAGAATGAAGAGTTAGATCAGTTAAGGGGAGAATTGATTGACTATTATCGTCAAGAGTCGGCTATAAAGAATCGCTTGCAACAATTTGATAAATTTAGCCAACAATTCGATCAACGCAAGGAAAGCTATCAAGACCAAATCAAGGAAAATCAAATTCAAATCCAAGCTCTTGAAGACCAAGAAGTTAGCTATCACGATCAAATAAAACAAGTGAAAGCAGACTTAGAAAGCCTTCAAACTGAAGGGGAAAAGGCCCACCAAGCATTGGATCAAGCCCAAGCCAATCGTGATCAATTAAGGAAAGTAATCTACCAAGCAGACCACCAAATCCAAATGCTCCACTCCAAGTATCAAAGCTTGCTACAAATGCAAGTGGAATATGCCGGCTATTACCAAGGAGTCCGAGTCGTGATGAACCACCGTGATCAACTACAAGGAATCATTGGAACGGTAGCCGAATTAATCGAAGTTGAAAAAAACGATCAAGTTGCTATCGACATTGCTTTAGGAGCTGGTTTGCAAAATATTGTTGTAGAAAATGACCAAGCTGCTAAGCAAGCTATATCACTTTTAAAAAACAAAAGAGCCGGACGAGCCACCTTTTTACCAAGAAGTAATATGAAAGCTCGGACCCTAAAGGCCCATCACCAAGAGCTACTCCAACAAAACCAAGGTGTGGTGGGGATTGCTAGTGAACGAGTTTCTTATAAAGCAGAAAATCAGTTAGTGATTCAGCAGTTATTAGGGTCTACAGTGATTGTTGATACACTTGAAAATGCCCAGTCACTTGCTAAGGCTAGCCATCAACAGTTAAAAATCGTAACACTTGAAGGCGACTTGATCCTTCCTGGAGGCTCTGTTACAGGGGGAAAAAATAAGCATAAGTCACAATCTGTAATGGGGCGCTCTCAAGAGATTGCAAGCCTTGAAAAAGAGTTGAAAGAACTAAAAAAGAGTCAAAAAGAACAAGTGGCAACTTTTGAAAGGTGTGATCAGAAGGTTTCGCAATTTCAAACGGCTTATCAAAAAGCTTTATCAGATCACCAACAACTTAGTCAAGACCACCAAAAATTGCTGAATTTAATTGAAAATATACAGTCACAGCGAGATCAAAAAAATAAACATCTATTGATTTTAACCGATGAATTCAAGCAAATGACTCAAGATTTTGAGGCTTCTCACCAAGATTTTCAAGCAGCTGAGCAAGACTTACAAGCTCTAAAGGCTAAAATTGAAGAAGTCCATCAAACCATTCAATCCATGCAATTGTCTCAATCGGAAAAACAAATGAAGATTGGACAACTTCAAGCCGACTTGAATGAAAGCAAAACCAATTTAGCGCTTTTGGAAATGGAAACCAAACAAAAAAGAGAAAGCCTGCAAAATGAAATTAAGCAAGCACAAAATTTAGAAGAATTAATTGCTTCCAGTCAACAGTTAGAAGAAAGTGACTGGAATGAAGTTCAAAACTTAGAAAATTCAATCAGTCAATTTAAAGTGGATTTAAGCCAAGCAGAAGGCGATTTAGACCAAGTCAACGCTGATTTAAGCGTTCTACGCCAAGACCGCCAGAGTTTAAATGAAAGTTTAAGGAGTCATCAGCAGGCCTTAAAAAATAGCGAAGATCAACTTCAATATCAATACCAAGCAGAGGCCAAATGCCAAGCTAAGATTGAAAGATATGAAGATCAGATGGATCAAGATTTACTCTATCTTAATGAAACCTACGCCTTGTCGTTCGAAGCAGCTACTCAATTAGCCCAGCCTGTAGAATCTGTTGCTCAAGTAAAAGAAGTGGTTAAAAAGTTGCGTAAGGAAATTGATCAATTAGGACCTATCAACTTAGCAGCAATTCAAGACTATCAAGAAGTGGATGAACGTTATCAATTGTTATTTGAGCAAGAAAATGACCTGTTAACAGCTATGGAGCAGCTAAATAATACCATTGATGAAATGGATTCAGAAGTGGGTAGTCGCTTTAAAGAAGCCTTTCAAGCTATTAACCATCAATTTCAAAAGACCTTCACTCGTTTATTTGCTGGCGGTAAGGCTAAGTTAGAATTAACCGACCCGACCGATTTATTAACTACCGGTGTCGATATTATTGCTCAACCACCCGGTAAGCGTAAGCAAAACTTAGCCCTCTTATCAGGAGGCGAAAGAGCTTTAACGGCCATTGCTTTATTATTTGCTATTTTGGAAACAAAGACCGTTCCATTTGTGGTTCTAGACGAAGTGGAGGCAGCTTTAGATGATGCCAATGTTTACCGTTATGGGGAATACATTCAAAACTTTACCCAAGAAACGCAATTTATTGTCATTACCCACCGCAAAGGGACCATGGAATATGCCGATATTCTATATGGAGTGACTATGGAACAAACCGGTATTTCTAAACTAGCAGCGGTGAAAATGAATGATTTTGTAGCATTAGACCATCAGGAGTAGATAAAATGATTCAATTACTAGCCATCGATTTAGATGGAACCTTATTAAATAGTTCCAAAGAAGTTACAGCTAAAAACCTTGAAGCACTTGATTACGCTCAAGAGCGAGGCGTTAAAGTCGTAATATGTACAGGTAGACCTTATTCAACCATGCATCATTTAATCGATCAAATCGGCTTAAAAAGTGAGGATGATTATTTAATTCTATATAACGGTGCCTTTGTTCAAAGAATTAGTGATGGGCAAGTCTTAATACAAGAAGAGTTAAGTAGCCAAGATCTTCACTCATGGTATCGAGAGTTAACAACTTTAAATTTACCTTTAAACGTTCTAGACCAGGATTTAGTTTATGAACCCTTAACTTACCCAAAAGGTTATGAAAGTTTTTATGTGGGCAATGTTTCTACAGCCCCCCATACCAAAATTGATTTTAATGATTTTGATGAAGCCCATCGTTTTATGAAATTTGTGGTCACGATTGATGAAGCCCATTTATCGCGACAAATTCCACTGTTAAATAAAGAACTTGTCAGTCAATATACCCTATCAAGATCCCATCCTTTCCAATTAGAAATTATGAAAGCGGGAGTCAATAAAGGAAATGCTTTAAAAAAGTTGTCTGATCAGTTAAATATTCAACCTTCTGCTATAATGGCAATAGGAGATCAGATGAATGATGAGCGCATGATTGAATTTGCTGGTCTTGGAGTGGTGATGGGAAACGGCGCAGAGACTTTAAAGCAGAGGGCTGATTTCATTACTTTATCCAATGATCAAGAAGGTGTCGCTCATGCAATTTATCAATTTATTCAATAGAATGGAGGAAGTCATATGGGATTATTTGATCGCATCAAACGTGCTTTCACAGGTGAAGATAAGGTTGTAAAAGAAGAAATTTTAGACCAAGAAGAACAGATTGTCTTTGAGAAGTATGATAAGGGGATGGAAAAAACACGTAAATCCTTTTCTGACCGCATCACGGATTTATTTACTTCTTGGCGCGAATTAGATGATGAATTCTACGATGATCTAGAAGAAATCTTAATTTCAGCCGATGTTGGCTTCAAAATGACTCTAGCTTTAACGGATGCTATTCGTGATGCAGTAGAAGCTGAAAATGTTCATAAAGCTCAAGATGTTAAGCGTGTTATGTTAGAACAAATGGTGGCAATTTATGAAAAAGACCAACCAGTCAATCCTGATTTAATTGAAAATCCAAACGGGCCAACCGTAGTCTTATTTGTGGGGGTCAACGGGGTAGGCAAGACGACTTCTGTCGGTAAAATTGCTTATAATTTAAAACAATCCGGACATAAGGTTTTAATGGCTGCTGCCGATACTTTTAGAGCAGGTGCAGTTGAGCAATTAAATGTTTGGGGAGAGCGCTTAGGAATACCAGTAGTGACCGGAGCGGACCAAGGAGACCCTGCTTCTGTAGTTTTCGACGCTTTAAAAAAAGCCAATGCGGAAGAGTACGATTACCTTTTAGTTGATACAGCAGGGCGTTTACAAACTAAAGCAAATCTCATGGCTGAATTAGCTAAAATGAAACGGATTATCGAAAGAGAAAATCCGAATGGCGTACAAGAAGTTCTCTTGGTTTTAGATGCAACAACCGGACAAAACGCCTTAATTCAAGCGAAACAATTTAATGAAGCAACCGAGATCAGTGGACTAGTCTTAACAAAATTAGATGGGACAGCTAAGGGGGGCGTCATTCTTTCTATTCGCCATGAATTAGATATTCCAGTTAAATATATTGGTTTGGGTGAACAAGCGAGTGACCTACAAGCTTTTGACGCTGAGAAATATATGTATACGCTTATTCGTGACTTACTTGAGAAAGAAGCCAACTAAACTTAATTAGGGACTTTTATCTGACCCAAGGCTTTTAACTGTGCTATAATGTGAATGATAGAGATAGAAGGGGTCATAATTATGAGTGAATTAGGAACAAGATTACGTGAAGCACGCGTAAATAAAGGGTATACACTTAATACCCTGCAACAAATGACTAAAATTCAAAAAAAATATTTACAAGCGATCGAAGAAGGCCAACTGGAAGAACTACCGGGAAACTTCTATGCCCGAGCCTTTGTGAAACAGTATGCCGATATGGTAGGTTTAGATGGAGATACTCTTTTAAAGGAATATGCTAGTGAGTTGGAAGTGCAAAACAATGAAAGCAGTCCGATAAGAGAAGAAGAGGCTGAAATGCCAAGTCGGTTACGTAGCCGTCATTTAAATGATGAATCGAATCGGATGGAGAAAATCCTCTCTTATATTCCCATGGCTATTCTATCAGCAATTATTATCTGTATTATCGGCATCTTAATTTATACCATTCGTCAGATTTCAACGGAAGATAATCAAGTCGCTCAAACCAATAATAATGCTGATGTCTTAGAAATTGTTAAGCCGTCGGCTAATCCAGTCGATGGATCGACAAAAGAGCCAGAGGTGACTGAAAAAGCTAATAACAAAAAAGACTTAGCGGAAAACCAGCTTTTAGTTGGAAAAGAAGTAATTACTGAAATCTCTCAAGCTGGCGAGATTAAAACCTACCAATTAGAAGGTCCAATTGAAAATTATCAATTTGGTGCCAAAGGAAATGCCTTTGTTTGGGTCGGTATTTATGAAGAAGGAAGTATGGTAGTTGACCAAACGATTTCTAAAGATGAAGTTTTAGAACATCAAGCCAATGATACAACCAAGACTGTGCGGATGGAATTAGGTTATCCAGAAGGGGCTCAATTTATAGTCAACGGTAAAACAGTTGAGCCTGATCCGAGTGTTCCTGGCGTTATTATCTTTAAAGTTAAAGATGAAACTGCCTCTTCAACTGAAGAGCTAGCCATTGATGAGCTAGGAGAAAAGAATGAAGAAACTTCTTATGAAGGTCCAGCGGTATTAGACCCCAATTATTCATCAGGAGAGTAAATTATGAACATTGCTAATCGTTTAACTGTTTTTAGAATATTCTTAATCCCTATCTTTGTTTGTCTTTTAACTTTACCTTTGGATTGGGGCAATCTAACACTGTTAGGAACGACTCTTGCTACCCCTTACTTTATTGGGGGGCTCGTATTTGCCATAGCATCCTTTACGGACTATTTGGATGGTTACTTAGCGCGAAAATTACATTTAGTCACTTCCTTTGGTGTCTTTGCGGATCCAATGGCAGACAAGCTGTTAGTCATTGCAGCACTTATCCTGTTGGTTGAACACCAATTCATCCCAGCTTGGATCGTTATTATTATTATTAGTCGTGAGTTATTAGTGACCGGTTTAAGAGTTCTACTCGCTCAATCTAATGGTAAAGTAATGGCAGCGGCCTGGCCTGGAAAAGTTAAAACCTTCAGTCAAATGTTTGCCATTTTGTTCTTTCTTTGGAAGAATGCTGGCTTTACATGGTTGCCTTTCTCATTGGCACATTTTTTAATGGGAGTTGCTTTATTCTTTACTGTATATTCAGGTGTAGAATATTTTTATAAAGCGAGACATCTTTTTACCGATATTAAGTAGATTATTTTCATTAAAAGTCATCGTTTTGATGGCTTTTTTTTAAAGAAAACACCTTTTTTAATTTTAATAGGTATATATAAAATGGAGGGCCTGCAATGAAGTTAGAAATTATCACAGTGGGGACCGAATTGGTTCAAGGACAGACCATTAATACCAACGCAGCACTACTAGCTCAAGCATTTGCTTCAATAGGTATTTTGTCTTTCAACCAACAAGTGGTAGACGACAATCCAACGCGACTTGAAGAAGCAATTAGAATCGCTGCGACTAGAGCAGAACTAATTGTTTTAGCTGGTGGGATAGGGCCGACCCATGATGATTTAACCAAAGAAAGTTTAGCCCACTTTCTTGGTCAAGAATTAATTGTTGATTTTCAACAATGGCAATACATTCAAGATTATTTTAAAAAACAAAATCGTCAACTTTCACCCTTAGAGTATAAACAAGCTTTAACCTTTAAAGAGGGGTATTGTTTTCATACAGAAGATGGCTTAGCCTGTGGCAGCTTATATTTTGCTGCTGATGCTAATCAATATTACCTATGTTTACCAGGCCCACCTAGTGAGTTAAAGGCCATGCTTGAAAAAGAAGTTTTACCTTATTTTAAAGAAAAAATTGACCAGACCATAGCAATTAAATCCATCTATTTAAATTTTTATGGGATTGGCGAGTCGCAAGTGGCCCATATATTAGATCCAATTATTAAAAAAACAAAAGAGCTGGAAATCGCGATTTATGCTAAGCCTAGACATATTCGCCTAGTCTTGAATCAAAAGCAAGAAAAAACAGCTGACAATAACCAATTATTAGATAAAACAGCCCAGCAAATAATCGCTAAATTAAAAGACTATTACATAGGTGAAGGAAGAGAACATACTATAGAAGCTTATTTGATTGATCGATTGAAGCAGCTGAATCTCACTCTTTCTGGTGCTGAGAGTTTAACAGGAGGTAAAATGCTCAGTCGCCTCACTCAGATTCCAGGTGCTTCAACAGTCATAAAGGGTGGCTTTGTGGTCTATCAAGCGCAAACCAAGGTAGATTTGTTATCGGTTGATCCTATGATAATTGAAGAATATTCAGTCTATAGTGAGCAATGCGCTTGTGCTATGGCCGAACAATGCTTAAAATTAAGTGGCAGTGACCTCGCTCTGGCTTTAAGCGGAGTAGCGGGTCCGGGCTCTGATCAAGGACATCCAGCTGGAGAAGTCTATCTGGCTTGTGCAAGTAAAAATCGTCCGACCGAATGGCAGAAACTCATGCTTCCCAATCGAGGGCGCGACTATGTACGGGACCTGGCCACTAATTATGGTTATGAATTAATTAAGAGAGTAGTCGAACAAAAGTTCGCAAAAAACTTGAGTTTGGACTAAGAAATTGTTAAGATAAGATTACCTTGATGAACGGAGGAAATAATATGGTAGATGCCAACAGACAAAAAGCCTTAGATCAAGCGCTAAAAAATATAGAAAAAAGTTATGGAAAAGGTGCAATCATGCGTTTGGGTGATCGAACAAGCGTTGAAATTGATACAGTTCCTTCAGGCTCCCTCGCCCTAGATGTGGCCCTTGGAATTGGCGGTTATCCACGAGGACGGGTCATTGAATGTTATGGACCGGAATCTTCTGGTAAGACTACTGTTGCCCTACATGCCATTGCATCTGTCCAAAAGAAGGGGGGCTTGGCTGCCTTTATCGATGCTGAGCATGCTTTAGATCCTGTTTATGCTGAGAAATTAGGAGTTGATATTAACGAATTATTACTCTCTCAACCAGATACAGGAGAACAAGCTTTAGAAATAGCAGATGCCTTGGTCTCATCAGGAGCAGTCGATATTGTAGTGGTTGACTCTGTAGCAGCCTTAGTACCACGAGCTGAGATTGAAGGAGAGATGGGAGATTCGCACATTGGTTTGCAAGCGCGTTTGATGTCGCAAGCCATGCGTAAATTGTCCGGCTCAATTAATAAAACCAATACGATTGCTTTCTTTATTAACCAGATTCGTGAAAAGGTGGGTGTAATGTTCGGTAACCCAGAAGTAACCCCTGGTGGTCGTGCCTTGAAGTTTTATTCTTCTATTCGTCTTGAAGTCAGAAGAACTGAAAGCCTTAAGCAAGGCGGTGATGTGTATGGTAACCGGACACGAATTAAAGTCGTTAAAAATAAACTGGCACCACCGTTTAAAGAAGCCATGGTCGACATTGTTTATGGTTACGGTATTTCGCAAATTGGAGAGCTTGTAGACATGGCATCTGATTTGGATATTATTAACAAGGCAGGTTCTTGGTATTCATATAAAGAAGAAAGAATTGGTCAAGGACGCGAAAGTGCTAAACAATTCTTAGAAGATAACCCACACATCTTTGAAGAGATTGATCAACAAGTTAGACAGCATTATCAAATTGGTGGACATTCGGCAGTAACTTCTGAAGAAGCCGATGAAGAAGCACTAGAAAAAATTAAAGAAATTAAAAAATAATTTTTTGAGATATTTTTTTAAAACTAGCAAAACGCAAATTATAAAGCTTAAAAAGGCCCCTCAATCCAATGAGGGTCTTCTTTTTTATAAAAAAGCGTCAGAAAAATTTGAGGCTAAATAGTCATAATGATCCTTTGAATTATTTGACTATGGCTGCGATTAAAAGTATTATAAAAGTTGTGGAAAGCCACGATTAATTTTTACACCATATTAATTAATGAAAAAACTAAATAGATACGGAGGTGACTCTTATGGAAATTTTGATTCCACTCGCCTTCGCTATCGTTGCTTTAATTGCTGGTTTTGTTATTGGTTATATCGTTAAACAAAAATCAGATGAAAAAAATATTGCGGGTGCAAAAGCAAATGCCGAAGCAATTATTGATGATGCGATAAATCAAGCCCAAACTTTAAAACGCGAAGCGCTTTTTGAAGCGAAGGAAGAAAATATCAAATACCGTAATGAGATTGAAAACGAGCTGAAAGATCGTCGCCAAGAAGCGACAAAATTTGAAAATCGTTTAATTCAAAAAGAAGAAAACCTGGATAAGAAAAGCAATACTTTAGATAATCGTGAATCTCTATTAGAAAATAAAGAAGCAGATTATTTAAAACGTAAAGATGAATTGGTTGAAAAGGAAAGTGAAATTGAACAACTTATCTTAAAAGGCCAAGAAGAATTAGAAAGAATTGCTATGATGTCAAGAGATGATGCAAAAGAAATCATTCTTAAAGAGACAGAAGAGACACTTTCTAACGAAATGGCTGTCATGATACGTGATGCTGATCAAAAAGCTAAAGAAGAAGCGGACCGTAATGCGAAAGAAATCATTCTTCAAGCTATTCAACGTTCGGCAACAGACCTAGTCACAGATAATTCTGTATCGGTTGTGCACTTGCCAAATGATGATATGAAGGGTCGGATTATTGGTCGAGAAGGACGGAATATTCGTACCTTAGAAAGTCTAACAGGTATCGATTTAATTGTAGATGACACACCTGAAACAGTCGTTTTAAGTGGCTTTGATCCAATTCGTCGAGAAATTGCTAAGCTCGCTCTTGAACATTTAATTCAAGATGGCCGAATTCATCCTGCTAGGATTGAAGAAATGGTTGAGCGGGCACGTAAGGAAATGGATGAGCGCATCCGCGAAGTCGGTGAAGAAGCTGTCTTTGATGTTGGTATTCACGCTATTCATCCTGATCTAATTAAAATTATCGGTCGTTTAGCTTACCGGACTTCCTATGGTCAAAATGTCTTAAAACACTCTGTTGAAGTTGCAAAGTTAGCAGGGGTAATGGCCGGTGAATTGAATGAAGATGTAGTCTTAGCCAAAAGAGCGGGCTTACTTCATGATATTGGTAAAGCATTAGACCAAGAAATTGAAGGTTCTCACGTTGAAATTGGTGCAGAAATTGCTAATCGTTATAAAGAAAATGAGGTAGTTATTAATGCAATTGCTTCTCACCATGGCGATACTAAAGCAACTTCTGTTATTTCAGAACTAGTCGCAGCGGCTGATGCCTTATCTGCTGCAAGACCAGGTGCACGAAGTGAATCCTTAGAAAACTACATTCGTCGCTTGAAACAATTGGAAGAAATCGCCAATGAAAATGAAGGCGTTACTCAATCCTATGCTATTCAAGCAGGTCGAGAAGTACGTGTGATTGTCGCTCCAGACAAGATCAATGATGCTAAAGCGGCTGCTTTAGCAAGGAGCGTGAAACAACGCATTGAAAATGAAATGAAATATCCAGGAAATATTAAAGTAACGGTGATACGCGAAATACGAGCCGTAGAGTATGCGAAATAAAGACAAGGCACAACCCCTTTTGGAGTTGTGCTTTTTATATCATGATAATGATGAGAGCTTTTGCTAAAATAGAGCTAGTCAAAACCTTTACTTCTAAGAGAACCTTTGCTTAAATCTCAAATTGTTATTAATTAATTATTAACAAGCAAGTAGAAAGAAAGCTTATTTGGCTTATGTCATTATTATGATATCAATTCAAAACCAATCAACGATTAAATGAACTAGAGGATGAGTAGCCATGTCAAGTAAAGAAACCCCTATGATGCAACAATATCTATCCATTAAAGCCAAGCATCAAGATTCCATCTTGTTTTTTCGTTTAGGCGATTTTTATGAAATGTTTTATGAAGATGCTATTACTGCTGCAAGAGTATTAGAAATCACGCTGACTTCCCGTAATAAAAAAGCCCAAGATCCAGTGCCCATGTGTGGGGTTCCTTATCATTCAGCCACCGAATATATCCGTCGTTTAATCCAAGAAGGCTATAAAGTGGCTATTTGTGAACAATTAGAAGATCCACGACTCACCAAAGGGATGGTCAAAAGAGATGTTGTTCAAATTATTACACCAGGAACCATTTTGGTCGACCAAGCACTCAAACACAAAGAAAATAATTACCTAGCCGCTTTTTTAAAAGCAAAAAACACTTACCATTTGGTTTATGTTGATATTTCAACGGGTCAAAGTCGGATGACTCAAACAGAAGATTGGAATCAATTTGTCAGTGAAATTCAAACGGTTAAACCCAGTGAGTGGATTATCGATGAGGAAGGAAGATCAGGTTTTAGCCAAGAAGAACTGAGCCTACTGCAAGAAAGGATTACGGCTTTTAAATCAACCTTTACACCTGCCGCTTTAACAGAAAATTTCTTTAAGCTAAAAGAGGCAAGCCCTGTTCAAACAGAACTTTTAAAATACTTATCAGCTTATCTCCAATCGATACAACCCCATGCTTTTGATTATTTAAAAGAGGTAGAAGAATACACCCTATCTGCCTATTTACAGATGAATCAATACACTAAGGTGCAATTAGAATTAACCGAATCTTTAAGAACTCAAAAGCGAAAAGGGTCTTTATTGTGGCTGATAGACCGCACGCAAACGGCCATGGGAGGAAGACTATTACATCAGTGGTTGGATAAACCCTTATTACAAAAACAAGCTTTAATTAGCCGCCATCAAAAGGTAGCCGGTTTAATTAATCATTACTTTCTTCGCCTTGAATTAATCAATATTTTAAAAAATATCTATGACCTTGAACGCTTGGTAACAAAACTATCTTTACAGACTGCCAATGCTAGAGAAGTTGACCAATTGCGCCAGTCTTTAAAACAAATACCTCTTCTTAATCAGTATCTCCAACAATTGAACGAAAGCATGGATTCAGTGGATCAATTTCAAGCCTTGCCTGAATTTAATGAGCTTTTGGCTATTATTAATGAAGCCTTGGTCGACAATCCACCGATTTCATTAACAGAAGGTAGAATCATTAAAGACCGCTATCATAAGCAGTTGGATGGTTATCGTGATGCTTTAGATAATGGTGAAAGTTGGCTAATTGATTATCAAGAGCGTGAACGTCAAAGAACCGGCCTAAAAACCCTGAAAGTAGGCTATAATAAAGTCTTTGGCTATTACTTAGAGATGAGCCGTCTGCAAGCACAAGACTTTGACGATCCGACTTATGTCCGCAAGCAAACGTTAGCTAACAATGAACGCTATATTACAGACGAACTTAAACAAATAGAAAGTACCATTCTGGGGGCCCAGGAAAAGGCTGAAAAGTTAGAGTACCATCTCTTTATTGAATTACGCAATCGTTTAAATACCTATTCTAGCCAACTGCAAGAATTGGCACAAGCGGTAGCCACTCTAGATGTTTTATGTTCTTTTGCTGAATTAAGTGAGGAAGAAAACTTCACCCAAGCTCATCTGTCTGATCAAAGAAAAGATTTTGAAATAAAAGAAAGTCGTCATCCCGTTTTGGAGAAGTTAATCGGACGCGCTAAGTTTATCGCCAATGACTTTGACTTAGACCAAGATCAATTTGTTCTACTATTAACCGGACCTAATATGTCGGGCAAGTCGACTTATATGCGTCAAATCGCCTACAGTGTGATTCTTAATCAAATCGGTTGTTTTGTCCCTGCTAAAGAGGCGAGACTGCCCTTAGTCGATCAAATCTTTACTCGGATTGGATCTTCTGATGATTTAACCAGTGGGCAATCCACCTTTATGGTAGAAATGATAGAGACCAATTATGCCTTACAAAACGCCACAGACCGCAGTCTTATCCTCTTTGATGAGATTGGTAGAGGAACCGCCACCTTCGACGGTATTGCCCTAGCGGAAGCGATTCTTTACCATATTGCTCAAAAAGTGGGGGCTGCTACCATCTTCTCTACCCATTATCATGAATTAACGGACCTTGACCAAACACTTTCTCAAATAAAAAACATTCATGTTGGAGCAGTGGAAGAAGCCGGTCATTTAGTCTTTCTCTATAAGATCTTAGCTGGACCAGCGGATAAGTCCTACGGCATTCATGTAGGACGCTTAGCAGGCCTGCCGGAATCAGTCTTGCGACAAAGTCAAGTGGTGTTGGATGAGTTAGAAGCTAATGCCAAGCATTTACGCAACCATCAAGTTGATCCAATAGATCTCTTGCCAATCCCTGAAGAAGAGCAAACTAAAGAAAGCTCTTCGAAGATTGAAACGGCTCTTGAAGCAGTAGATGTTAATCAAATGACCCCCCTAGATGCTTTAAATTTCTTAGCCCAATTAAAACAAGAATTGAAATAAAGAAAGGAGGCCACAATGGGAATTATTAAACAAATGGATATCGCTCTAGCCAATCAGATTGCAGCCGGAGAAGTGGTTGAAAGACCGGCTTCAGTCGTTAAAGAATTGTGTGAAAACGCCATTGATGCCAAAGCAGATCAGATTCAAGTGGAAGTAAAAGAAGCGGGTATTCAACAAATTATAGTGATTGATAATGGTCAAGGAATGGTGGAAGAAGATCTTCACCAATCCGTTTTAGCTCATGCGACCAGTAAAATATATTCCCTACCAGACCTTTTTCAGATTACTTCTTTAGGATTTAGAGGAGAGGCCCTAGCTTCTATAGCTTCAGTAGCCAAAATCAGGATTGAGTCGACTTGGAATGAAGCAAACCAAGCCAGTCAAAGTGGTCATTTTATTGAAGTTGAAAATTCAAAAATAATCAATCAAGGTTCTTGCCCGCCCCGTAATGGGACTACCGTGCAAGTGGATTCAATTTTTTATAATACACCAGCCCGACTCAAGCATTTAGCCAGTCTGCAAACTGAAATGCGCCATATTCTTAAGGTAATCCAGAATTTAGCTATAGCCTATCCAAGTATTTCTTTTACTTTAATTTCAGATGGAGATCGTTTGCTACAAACGGTCGGTAAGGGGGATTTGAAGCAAACCATTGCTCAACTGTACTCACCCCAGCAAGCAAGAGAAATGCTAGCCTTCAAGCAATCGGACATAGAGTTTGACCTAGAAGGATTGATCTCACCACCCACTTTGACTCGAACTAGTCGCAATTATATTCACTGGATGGTCAATGGTCGAACAGTCAAGAGTCCTTTTCTTAATAATGTGTTGATCAAGGCTTATGGCAAGCAGTTAATGATCGGTCGTTTTCCTTTGAGTTTTATTCAAATAACAACGGATCCTCGCTTGGTAGATGTCAATGTGCATCCTACCAAACAGACTATTCGCTTAAGTAAGGAAGCGGAACTGGCTAAACTATTAACTCAAGCCGTTCAAGCAAGCTTATTACAAAACCGCGCCATTCCTGAAGCAGGAGACAGCCTATTTAGACCTACTCGTTTCTACCAACAAAATAAGGGGCAATTAGACTGGATCAGCCAAACATCCCATCTAGCAGAAGATAAGCAAGCTATAGAGCTGTCTCGTCCTGATTCTAACCAGATAAAAATGGATGAGTACACAAAAGTCAGTGACTTCCCAACTGAAAAGACTCAAGGGATGATGGAAGCATTAAGCTCTCAAGCAGTAGAAAAAGAGGCATTGAATCAACAAGAAAAACCAAAGATGATTGATTTTAGTCAGCTACGCTATGTAGGTCAGATTCATGGCACCTATTTAATTGCTGAAGGTCCTTCTTCTTTCTACTTAATTGATCAACACGCTGCCCAAGAGAGAGTCCGTTATGAAAAATTAATGGCTGACCAAGTGGATGTTGACCAGCAGCAGGATTTTTTGATGCCCAAGTTATTTAGTTTTGATTTAAAAACGGCGCAAATGGCAGAAGAATACAGCGACCGTTTGGCCGAAATAGGGATTCACTTACAAGCTTTTGGTCCTAAATCCTATCAAATGCAAAGTCATCCCACCTGGTTAGAAGCCGATGAATTGGACCAGATAGTGCCAGACTTATTAGACCGTTTGAGCCGGCAAGAAGATCTTTCAGTTAATCAATTGAAAGAAGCGAGCATTATCATGCAGTCTTGTCGTGGTGCTATTAAGGCCAACCATCGCCTAGCAGACAGTGAGGCCATTCATCTACTTGCTGAAATGAACGATTTGCAAGATCCATTGCATTGTCCCCATGGTCGTCCAGTATTTATCGAATTCGATCCGACCACTATTGAAAAACTGTTTAAACGTATTCAAGATCATCATTTAGGAGGAAGAGAAAATGACTAAAAAAGATTATCAAGATAAAATTAAAAAATTAGACCCCATTCAATACCATGTGACACAAGAAGCAGGTACTGAAAGACCTTTTAGCGGTAAATATGACCAGTTTGACCAAAAAGGCATTTACGTTGATATTGTGTCAGGAGAACCCTTATTTTCGAGTAAGGATAAGTTTGATGCTGGCTGTGGCTGGCCATCCTTTACTCAACCAGTTAAGGGAACTGAATTGCAAGAATTAGAAGACCATAAATTATCCAGACCTCGAACAGAAGTTCGCTCCAAGCAAGCGGATTCTCATTTGGGCCATGTCTTTAATGATGGGCCAAAGGATAAAGGAGGCTTGAGATATTGTATTAACTCAGCCGCTTTACGCTTTATTCCTTATGAGGAGATGGACCAAGCAGGTTATAGCGATTATAAGAAATGGGTGGAATAGTTAATGTATCAATACATTCAAGGACAAGTTAAGCAGATTCAACCCACTTACTTAGTTCTAGAAGCTAATGGTATAGGTTACCAAATCTGGTGTGCTAATCCTTTCCGTTGGCAAGAAAAGATGCAAGAAAGCATCACACTCTTTATCGAATTAGTAGTCAGAGAAGATGCAATGCTCCTATATGGTTTTATGGACGAGGCTGAAAAGAACCTCTTTTTACAATTGAATAAGGTTTCCGGTATTGGCCCCAAGTCGGCTCTATCCATTCTAGCGTTAGATGATCAAGTGGGCTTGGTGCAAGCTATTGAATCGGCTGATGCCAAGTATTTAATGAAGTTCCCAGGGGTGGGTAAAAAAACAGCCCAGCAAATGATTTTAGACTTACAAGGTAAGCTTGATTTGAGTCAAATGAAAGAAAGTGAAGACTTACCAACAGCTAAAAATAGTTATTTAGAAGAAGTAAAACAAGCCTTAGATGGTTTAGGCTATTCTAAGCGTGAGATTGAGCGCATCATGCCAAAAATAGAAAAAGAAGCCATCCAATCAACCCAAGAAGGTTTGAGTTTAGCCTTTAAGCTCTTAATAAAATAAGCAAGAGAAAGGAATCAATATGGATCAAGAAAGATTTGTATCAAGTGAAAGCTTGAGTGAAGATGATCAACAGCTTACCACTTTGAGACCCCAATTATTAAAAGATTATATCGGTCAATCGAAGGTTAAAAACGAATTGAATGTCTATATTCAAGCAGCCTTGAAGCGATCAGAAGCGCTCGATCATGTCTTGCTCTATGGGCCTCCTGGCTTAGGTAAAACCACTCTTGCCATGGTGATTGCCAATGAGTTAGACGTTAAAATTCAAACAACTTCAGGCCCAGCTATTGAGCGACCGGGTGATTTATTAGCCATTCTTAATGAACTGGATGCTGGCGATATTCTTTTTATTGATGAAATTCACCGCTTACCTCGCATTGTTGAAGAAGTACTTTACTCAGCCATGGAAGATTATTATGTCGATATTGTTATTGGACAAGGAGCTAGTTCCCAGCCCATTCATTTTGAATTGCCACCCTTTACTTTAATAGGAGCAACCACACGGGCGGGGATGCTTACTCAACCCCTGCGTGATCGCTTTGGCATTATGGCCCACATGCAGTACTATGAGGTCAAAGATTTAGAAAAAATCGTTAAACGGTCTGCCAGAGTCTTTCAAATCGACATCGATGATCAAGCCAGTAAAGAATTGGCCGTAAGAAGTCGTGGCACGCCAAGAATAGTTAACCGTATGTTAAGACGGGTGCGTGATTTTGCACAAGTTCATGGCGATGGCAATATTCATATCAAAGATACCAAAGAAGCTTTAAAAGTCTTACAAATTGATGCTTTAGGCTTAGACCCGCTTGATCGTAAACTTTTAAAGACGATGATTGAATTTTATGGTGGAGGACCGGTTGGAATTGCCACCCTTGCTGCCAACATTGGAGAAGATATCGTGACCCTGGAAGATATGTATGAACCTTATCTTGTCCAACAAGGCTTTATTAAACGTACGCCTCGAGGACGGATGGTTACCGAATTAACATATCGCCATTTAAATTATCCCCTGAAAGAAAAATAGAAAGAAGAAAACGATGACTTATACAACTAAAGATTTTGATTATCATTTGCCAGAAGAATTGATTGCTCAAACTCCCTTAAAGGACCGCTCATCATCGCGTATGTTGGTCTTAGACCGTCAAAGTCAGCAAACAATCGATACAGACTTTAAACATATGCTTGATTATTTAAAGCCTGGGGATGGCTTAGTAATTAATGAAACCAGAGTTATTCCCGCGCGTTTATTTGGTGTTAAACCGGATACCGGGGGACATATTGAGGTCCTTTTATTAAAAAACACCCAAGGTGACCAATGGGAATGTCTAGTTAAACCAGGTAAAAGAGCTCGTTTAGGGACCGTCTTACATTTTGGCGACCAAGCCCAATTAGTGGGAACAATTATCGAACATAAGGAAGACGGAGGAAGAGTTATTGAGTTTTCTTATCAAGGTGTTTTCCTAGAAGTGTTAGAATCCCTAGGTCAAATGCCTTTACCACCTTATATAAAGGAAAAATTGGATGATCCAGATCGCTATCAAACGGTCTATGCCAAGCAAAATGGTTCGGCCGCTGCTCCAACAGCTGGCTTGCACTTTACTCAAGAACTAATGCAAGAGGCAATAAATAAAGGCATTGAGATTATTCCGATTGTGCTGCATGTTGGCTTGGGAACCTTCCGACCTGTTTTTGTAGAAAAGATTGACCAACACCAAATGCACGCTGAATATTATCAAATCAGCCCAGAATCGGCTGAAAAAATTCAAAACATTCGTAAAAGAGGTGGCAAGATCACAGCAGTCGGTACAACCTCTGTGCGCACCTTGGAAACAATTGCACGTGACCATCAAGGGCAAATTGTGCCAGCTTCTGGTTGGACGGATATTTTTATCACGCCAGGTTTTAAATTTCAAGCAGTTGACCATTTAATTACTAATTTCCACTTACCACAATCAACCTTAGTTATGTTGGTTTCAGCCTTTTATGATCGCGATAAAATTTTACAAGCCTATCAACACGCAGTGGATCATAAATATCGTTTCTTTAGTTTTGGAGATGCGATGTTCATTCTCTAAATAAACACAGTGGAAGGTGAGAAAAGCAAATGCTATTCAATGTTCGTAGCTCTTATTCTTTATTGCAATCCACCCTTGATTTAAATCAATATGTAGCTAAAGCTAAGTCCCTAGGCTACACGCATCTTGGCTTAGCCGATCAAGGAGTCTTACATGCTAGTCTTAAGTTTTACCTAGCCTGCCAAAAAGCAGACCTTCATGCCATGATAGGGCTTAGCTTGAACTTGCCGGGACGCCTGGACCAAAGTCAAAGCTATCCTATAATTCTTTATGCCCTGAATTACCAGGGCTATTTAGCTTTGATTCAACTTTCTAAATTAATCAACCAAAGCCATCCAGATTATCAGCAAATCGATCATCTGATGAAAGAAGCTAGCCAATCATTGGTTATCATTACTGCCGGCAAGAAGGGAGAATTAGAACAAGCCCTTCTACATGAGAATTTTGAAGCAGGACAAGCGATTCTTCAGTCTTGGCTTCATATTTTTCCGCAAGACAATTTTTATCTAGGACTTTCGATTTATCCCTTCAATGAATTAGAAGTTTCATGGCTATCTCAATTTGCTCGTAACCACCAATTAAAGATGGTTTGTAACCAAGCAGTCGAAAGTCTCACCAGTGAAGAAGGTTTTGCTATAAGGATTTTACAAGCGATTGATCGCGGTGAAAGCTTGGATCCTTCAATTATGACCTATCGGACGTCTCATTATTTATACGGCCGTAATGAATTAGAAGACTTGTATTTACAAAAGGGACTGGAGCAGGTAGTTACCAATAGTCATGCTTTGGAAGAACGTATGCAAGTGCAGCTGCCCATTAATCAGTCGCTCCTACCTAAATTTAAAACACCAAATAATATAGCTGCTAAAGACTATTTAAAACACCTATGTCAAAACAAGCTAGCAGAGTTAAAAGTTGATCAAGTGCCCATTTATCAAGAACGCTTAGACCATGAATTAACTACCATCGATCAAATGGGTTTCAATGATTATTTCTTAATTGTTTGGGAAATTATGGCCTTTTGTTATGAATATAATATCCGAACGGGTCCTGGGCGAGGGTCTGCTGCTGGCTCTTTAGTAGCCTATCTATTAGGAATTACTAAGATAGACCCGATAGAATATGATTTACTCTTTGAACGCTTCTTAAATCCTGAACGCTACAATATGCCCGATATTGATATCGATATTCCAGATGATAAAAGAGACCAAGTGCTTCGTTATGTCGCCCAAAAATATGGCAGCCAGCAGGTAGCTCAATTGGTGACTTTCGGTAGTTTTGGGGCCAAGCAATCACTACGCGACACCCTCAGAGTCTTGTCCTATCCTAAAATGGTGCAAGATCGCTGGTCCAAGACCATACCAACTGAAGTGTCCATCCGCTTGCAGGATGCTTATCAAAAGTCTAGCGCTTTAAGACAGTTAATTGCTGAAGATTCTTTAAATGAACAAATTTTTAAAACTGCTCTCACCATTGAGGGCTTGCCACGACATACTTCTACCCATGCTTCAGGAGTTGTGATTGCCGATCAAGATTTGAGTCGCTGGGTGCCCGTTACAACAAGAGAAGGCCAAATACAGCTTACGCAATTTGATATGGAAGATGTCGAACGAGTAGGTTTGTTAAAAATGGACTTTCTGGGCTTGAAAAACTTACAAATCCTAGATACTATTTTGAATTTAATTAAGCAAAATCAAGGCTTAGCCATTGACATCGATGCCATTGATCGTGAGGATTCAGCCACTTTAAGACTTTTCCAAGAAGCTAACACCCAAGGAGTCTTCCAGTTTGAATCTGAAGGAATTCGCCAAGTTTTAAGAAGATTAAAACCGGAAAGTTTTGAAGATATTATCGCAGTCAATGCTTTATACCGACCGGGGCCTATGCAACAAATTTCTCATTTTATCAACCGCAAGCATGGTAAGGAAAAAATTGATTATATCCATCCACTTTTAGAAGGAATTTTACAAAAAACCTACGGAATTATCGTTTATCAAGAGCAAGTTATGCAAATCTGCCAAAAGTTGGCTGGTTTTAGTTTAGGGCAAGCCGACCTCTTGAGAAGAGCCATGGGTAAAAAAGAGATGGACCTAATGAAAGACCAACAAGTTGCTTTTCTAAAGGGTTGTCAAGAGCGTGGACTGGATAGTCAAACCAGTCAGCAAGTTTTCCATTATATTTATCAATTTGCCAATTATGGTTTTAATCGGGCGCACGCTGCTGTTTATTCGACTTTGGCCTACCAACTAGCTTATTTAAAGGTTCACTATCCATTAGAGTTCTTTACAGCCCTCTTAAACCATGGGCGATCAATTCATCAAAGTTTGGATGAATACCTATTAGATGCCAAACGTACGGTAGGACCCTTTTTAATGGTGGATATCAATCGCTCACATACTAATTTTAAAATTGAAAAAGGGGCTATTCGAATTGGTTTAATGGCTATCAATGGACTCAGACATGATTTTTGTCAAGTCATTTTAGATGAGCGCAATTTAGCTGGGCCTTTTACCGATTTCCAAAACTTTCTATCACGGATGCCCCTTAAATTTCTAAAGACCAATTTAATTCAAGCGCTAATAGATGCCGGTGCACTCGACACCTTTGGCTACACACGAGCGACCTTGACCGAGAACTTAGAACATTTTATTCAATTTCGCAAGATTTCAGGCAATCATATTAACTTATTAAAAGAGATTGAACCTAAAATTAATTTGGTCAGAGAGTGGCCTAAAGCCCATTTACTCAAGCGTCAACGTGAAGTACTAGGCTTGCAATTAGCTGGCCATCCTATTGATGAGTTTTTAAAACTGATTGAAGGAGATCAAAGCTTTCTATCTATTGGAGCTTTAAAATCCTTAAAAATGCCTAAAGGTAAAAAAGTAAAAGTTCTAGCCTATATCGAGCACATGAAAGTCATTGAAACTAAGAAAAAAGACCAGATGGCTTTTTACCGTCTCAATGATGGCAGTCAAAATATTTCTCTGGTTAGTTTTCCTGAAAGTTATCAACGATTTGGCCACCAGCTCAAAGAGGGTCAAGTGGTGGCTTTGCAAGGCCAACTAAGCATAGATCGACAAGGTCAGCCACAAATTGTTTTGGATAAATTACTGCCCTTACCAGAAGATGAAAAGCAATCCCATTCATCACCGATTCGTCAAGTATTTATTAAATTACTAGCCGGGGCTTCTAGTCAGCAATTAGTGGAAAAATTAAAAGCTTTAGCGGTAGAAAACCCAGGTCCTTTAGAAATAATCATGGTCGATGCCAACCGCAATGCTTGGAAATTAGAGGCTCTATATAATATTTCTATGGCAGATCGGGTGGTGGATGAGTTAAAAGCTCTTTTTGGAGAAAATAATGTCTATTTTAAATAATGAATCTGACTGATAATCATATCAACGGACAGGCTTTTTAATTCATGTTAAAATATTATTAAGAGAGTTAATGAATAAGAAGAGGTGACTTATGAGACGTTTAGCAGTGCTAACAAGTGGAGGTGACGCTCCCGGAATGAACGCCGCTATTCGAGCTGTTGTTGAACAGGGCCTCCATCATCAAATTGAGGTAGTAGGTGTTCAACACGGTTTTAAAGGTTTAGTGGAAGGTGAATATAGGAAAATAGGGATCAACGACCTCACTCATGCCATTCGTAGAGGAGGAACCATCCTTTATTCAGCCAGGTACCCTGAATTTAAACAGTTAGAAGTACAAAAAAAAGCCATTCAACAAATGGAATCCCTAGGAATTGAAGGCTTAATTGTTATTGGAGGAGATGGCTCCTTCCAAGGAGCTCTAGCTCTTACTAAATTAGGTTTTCCAGCTATTGGTATTCCAGGAACCATTGATAATGATATTCCAGGGACCGAATATACGATAGGGTTTGACTCTGCCATGTCGGCAGCGATTGAAGCCATCGATAAAATTTCTGACACAGCGGCCTCACATAACCGTACCTTTGTAGTCGAAGTGATGGGACGTAACGCGGGGGATATTGCTATATGGGCCGGAGTGGCTGTGGGAGCCGATGCCATTGTTATTCCTGAAGAAGATTTCTTTATCGGTGACATTGCTCGCAGAGTCAATACGGCTCTTAGTCATGGAAAAGACCATGCTTTAATCGTATTAGCCGAAGGTGTCATGGGCGTGGAAGAATTTATCAAAGAATACAAAAAAGAAGCCCCTGATCAAAGTGTTCGTGGGGTTAACCTCTCCCACATTCAAAGAGGGGGTAATCCAACAGGTCGTGATCGTGTTTTTGCTACATTAATGGGTGCTAAGGCAGTGGATTTAATTCTTCACGGACAATCGGGTATTTTCGTCGGCATTACCAATGAAGAATTATCCGTTTGTGACATCGTTGAAACCTTAACCAAATCCAAGCACAAAGTAAGAGATGATTTGTACGAAATTAATCGTAGCTTAACGGATCGCTATTGAGCATGAAAAGGAGTTAATATGAAGAAAACAAAGATCGTTGGCACAATGGGGCCGGCAACCCAATCAAAGAAAGTAATGGTCGATCTGCTTCACGCAGGAATGAATGTAGCCCGTTTTAATTTTTCTCACGGTGATCAAGCATCGCAATTAAACCATATCAACTTATTTAAAGAGGCCCGTCAAGAAGCCGGTGTTATAGCTGGTATCTTATTAGATACCAAGGGACCTGAAATAAGAACGCATAAGATGGAAAATAATGGCATTCTATTAGAAAAAGGTCATAAAATCCGGATAGCGATGACTGAGGTTTTAGGTAGTGCTGATAAGTTTTCTATCACCTATGAAGGCTTAATTGATGATGTGACTATCGGTTCGCTTATTCTAATCGATGACGGTTTAATTGAATTGGAAGTCGAAGCCATTGATGATCAAGCCAAGGAAATTGCTTGTGTGGTAGTCAATTCAGGTGTCTTAAAATCACAAAAGGGTATTAATGTACCAGGTATTTCTTTAAATATTGCGGGTATCACTGAAAAAGACAAGCAAGATATTCGTTTTGGCGCGCGTCAAGATGTTGACTTTATAGCGGCCTCCTTTGTGCGCCGTCAAAATGATGTGATGGAAATACGTGCTATTCTAGAAGAAGAAAACAAGACCAATATTAAGATTATCTCTAAAATTGAAAACCGGCAGGGTGTCGATAATATTGATGAAATTATAGAAGTATCGGATGGGATTATGGTTGCCCGCGGAGATTTAGGGGTCGAAGTGCCAACAGAAGACGTGCCCCTTATTCAAAAAATGATTATTAAGAAATGTAATCGAGCAGGTATTCCAGTCGTGACAGCTACACAAATGTTAGATTCTATGCAAAGAAACCCTAGACCTACACGAGCCGAAGCAGGAGACGTGGCCAATGCTATTTTTGACGGAACGGATGCTGTCATGCTTTCTGGAGAAACAGCGGCAGGGGATTATCCTTTAGAAGCTGTGAAAATGATGGCTAAGATATGTGAACGGACTGAATCACAATTATTAGGTCAGGATGCCTTTACCTTGAAGAAATTCAATCAGTCAGACTTGACTGAAGCTATTGGTCAAGCGGTGGGACATACTGCTCGTAATCTGGGGATTCAAACCATCGTGGCAGCAACCTCTTCTGGCTATACGGCACGCATGATTGCTAAATACCGGCCGTCTTCTAATATCTTAGCAGCTACCTTTGAGGAAGAAGCACAACGTTCACTCACACTGGTGTGGGGGGTTCAACCTTTCGTTATTGGTAAGCCTGATTCAACCGATGAGATGTTAGATTCTGCTTCAGCCATGGCAGTAAGGCAAGGTTTTGCTAAAGAAGGCGACTTGATTATCATTACTGCGGGCGTTCCAGTTGGTGAAAAAGGCACGACCAACATTATGAAGATTCAATTAATTGGAACCAAGTTAGCTGAAGGACAAGGTGTTGGCAGTGGTAACTTCATTGGTAAGGCAGTGATTGCTCATACCGCTGAAGAGGCTAATGCTTATGTCAAAGAAGATACTGTATTAGTCACTAGCCAGACCGACCGTGATTACACTCCAGCCTTAGAAAGGGTGGGCGCTATTATCTGTGAAAGCGGAGGTATTACTTCCCATGCCGCTATTCTTGGCTTAGAAAGAGGCATACCGGTAGTAGTAGCAGTAGAAGGTGCTATGGAAGCTATTAAACAAAATGAACTGATTACTGTGGATGCTCGTCGTGGAATTATCTATCGCGGAGCAACGGTATCCATCTAGTATAGCAGAGTTCTATCTAAGACACTTATTTTAAGACATTTCTTGGCTTATTTATTGATGGGCTGAAGAAATGTCTTTTTGCTTGCCATCTTTTCTCTTTGCTTACAGAATGTGTTAAAATTGTTAATAGAAGACTAAGCGACTAGAATTAATTGTCTTTTGCTTAGGATAGAGTCGGTCTTTACTTTAGGATAGCTCAATCAGCTTGAAGAGAGTTTGATCAGATAGGAGAATGAAAGATGAAATTAGGAAGAATTACCGAATGTAAGATAAGTGACGAGAATGAAAACAGTTATTTTGCGCAAGTGGAAGGGACAACCTTTCGCTTAGACAAGGATCAAATCCAAGGTCAAAGTTATCACTTAGGCGACCAAATTAAAGGGCTTATTTATGAGGATATGAATCGTGAGGCCCGTATTCAATTAGACATCCCTAAGGCAGCTAGTGGTCACTATGATTGGGGCACAGTAACTCAAGTGCGTAAAGACTTGGGTGTGTTTGTGGATATTGGTCTTTATCAAAAGGACCTAGTAGTTTCTTTGGATAATTTACCAGATGATAAAAGTCAATGGCCTCAAAAAGGGGACCAGCTCTACTTGACAATGACTGTGGATAATAAGAACCGTTTTTGGGGCGAATTAGCAAGTTTTGACCAGATGGAAGAATTATTTATCAAGGCAGCTGACCGTTTGATGAATCAAGATTTAGAAGTAACCATTTTTCAATTGAAATTAGTAGGAGCTTTGGCAATTTCTAAAGAGAACTTCCGCAGCTTTATACATGAGAGCGAATGGATGTTACCCCCGCGTTTGGGTCAAAAAATCAAGGGACGGGTAGTCAAGGTACAAAGTGATGGGTCTTTAAACTTGTCCTTAAAACCAAGAGCCCATGAAGCCATTAGCGATGATGCGACTATGTTAATACGTCTATTAGAAAAGACGCCCAATCATTTCTTACCTTATCACGACAAGTCTGATCCTGAAGCTATTAAGCGAGAATTTGGTATTTCTAAGGGACAATTTAAGCGCGCGGTCGGTTCCTTAATGAAGAATAAGCAAATTCGTCAAGAGGCTAATCAGGGGATTTACTTGGTGACGTCAGAAAATGAATAAGGCGGTCAATCAACAGTTACAAAATTATTTAGCGGATTTTAAGCGCTATTTACAAATTGATCAAGTCAAATCAAAAAATACAATCCAAGCCTATGTAAGAGATTTAAAAAAATTTATAAACTACCATCAAGACCATGCTACACAAAGCTTAGACCAAATCGATTATAGCTACATGCAAGGGTTTTTAGCCCATTTACACCAGCAAAATTATGCCACATCTTCTACTTCACGGCTTTTATCAGCTATGAAACAGTTTTTTCATTATTTGTTAAAAGAAGGGGTTATCCAGCAAAACCCCTTGCAATTAGTTCAAGGACCCAAGCAAGCCAAAAGCCTACCTAAAGTTCTATCAATGGAAGAAGTGGAAGCCATTATTCAAGCACCGAATATAGCCACTTTAACCGGTTTAAGAGACCGAGCCATCTTAGAAGTCCTTTATGCTTGTGGCCTACGTGTGAGTGAATTAACTCAGCTTCAGTTAGCTGACTTACACTTAGACTTGGGTTTTGTTCAAACTTTAGGTAAGGGCAATAAGGAAAGAATCATTCCCTTAGGGGATGAAGCCATCTATTGGGTTGATCAATACTTACAAGATGCCCGAGGTGTTTTTGCTAGTAAAAAGACTGCTCAAGCAGGCCAGATTCTCTTCTTAACAGAAAGAGGAAAGGCCTTCACCCGCCAAGGCATCTGGAAAAATCTTAATAAGTATGTTCAACAAGCAGGAGTCAATCAAAGAGTTTCACCACACATGTTGAGGCACTCTTTTGCCACTCATTTGTTAGAAAATGGTGCCGATTTACGCATGGTTCAAGAACTGTTGGGTCATGCAGACATATCGACCACTCAAATATATACACATATTTCACATCACCGCTTACAGGAAGTTTACCGTAAGAACTTTCCACGCGCTTGATGCGATTAAAGGAGGAAATAAAATGTTTAAAAGAATACACTTAATCGTTATGGACTCTGTCGGAATTGGACAAGCACCCGATGCAGAAGAATTTGGAGACTCTAACGTTCACACCTTAGGCCACATTGCCGAAAACTTTGATTTAAACTTAAAAAATATGGCTCAAATGGGTCTGGGTAAAATTGACACCATCAAAGGGGTAGAAGCCGTCGATCAAACTTCCGCCTACTGGACTAAATTACAAGAACGTTCAGCTGGTAAAGACACCATGACTGGCCACTGGGAAATGATGGGTCTTTATATCGACCAGCCCTTTAGAGTTTTTCCAGCTGGTTTCCCACAAGAGTTGATTGAAAAATTAGAAAAATTTGCTAAGCGTAAGGTAATTGGGAATAAGGTGGCTTCTGGAACCGAAATTATTAAAGAATTAGGACCCGAGCAATTAGAAACGGGGGCATTAATTGTATATACATCAGCCGATTCTGTTTTACAGATTGCTGCCCACGAAGAAGTCATTCCTTTAGAAGAACTTTACAAGGTCTGTGAATATGCCCGTGAGATTACTTTGGAAGATCCTTACATGATTGGTCGGATTATTGCCCGACCTTATGTCGGTCAAATAGGTAATTTCGAAAGAACCAGCAATCGTCATGACTATGCCTTGGATCCCTTTGGCAAAACGACCCTTGATTTCTTAAAAGATGACGGCAAATCGGTCATTGCAGTGGGCAAAATTAATGACATCTTTAATGGAGCGGGTATTACTCAAGCGATTCGCACTAAGTCCAATATGGACGGTGTCGATCAATTACTCAAGGTCATGGGGCAAGATTTTGAAGGTCTATCCTTCACCAACTTAGTGGACTTCGATGCCAAATATGGTCACCGTCGTGACCCTCAAGGCTATGGTCAAGCCTTAGAAGACTTCGACGCCCGCATTCCTGAACTAATTCAAGCCATGAATGAAGAGGACTTGTTATTAATCACAGCCGACCATGGTAATGATCCGACTTATAAGGGAACCGATCATACCCGTGAATATGTGCCTTTATTGGCCTATTCTAAAAAGTTTAAAGCGGCAAGTGAACTACAAGCGCAGCACTTTGCTGATATCGCGGCCACTATTTCTGATAACTTTGGTGTTAAACAGACAGATCAAGGACAGTCGTTTTTAGCACAATTAAAATAGGAGAAGATTATGTATCAAAAAACCTTAGAATATTTAAAAGACCACGGTATGGTAGCCCCTCGAATTGGTTTAATTCTAGGCTCTGGTTTAGGAGATTTGGCAGATGAAATTAAAAATCCGGTTAAAATCCCTTATGAAGCTATCCCAAGTTTTCCAGTATCAACTGTTGAAGGTCATGCTGGTCAATTGGTCTATGGCAGCCTAGCTGGACAAAAAGTAATAGCATTACAAGGACGTTTTCACTATTACGAAGGCTATGACCTTGAAACAATCACCTTTCCGATTCGGATTTTTAAAGAATTAGGGGTCGAAAGTTTGATTCTTACAAATGCAGCCGGTGGGGTTAATAATAGTTTTAAACCTGGCGATCTAATGGTCATCAAGGATCAACTTAATTTTACAGGCGAAAATCCTTTGATTGGTAAAAACAATCCACAAGGTCCGCGCTTTGTTGATATGAGTCAAACTTATAGTAAAAGAGGCATTCAATTGCTACATCAAACAGCTAAAAGTTTAGGTTTTAGTTTACAAGAGGGAGTTTATGCATGGATGACCGGTCCTTCTTATGAGACCCCAGCTGAAATTAGAGCCATTCGTTTGATGGGGGGCGATGCAGTGGGAATGTCTACTGTTCCCGAAGCTATTGTAGCAAGACATGCTGGGCTGGAAGTCTTGGGAGTGTCTTGTATTACCAACTATGCAGCCGGTATGCAGGAGACACTTAACCACCAAGAAGTGATGGCTGTTTCTAGAGAAGTGAAACCACGATTTAAGCAATTAATTTATCAAGTGATTGAACAAATATAGGACTTTGTAAAGCTTTAAGTTGAAATTTCAGTCTTTGCATGGTAATATCTCAAGGAAATCTAATTAGAGATAGGAGGTCGCAAAAATGCTAGTTCATTCAACGCATAAGAATGAAAAAGTTGTCTTAGGACTCTTAAGTTTAACTTGCGAAGGTGAAGATCAAATGGCTCAAGCAGGCGAAATTTTAACTAAATATCGCGACCAAGAAGGTTTCGACCTTTACTTATATAAAGATCCTGAAACAAGCAACTTCGTTGGTTTAATCGGTATTGAGCAGCGTAAAGTTGAAACGGATCCCCAAGAAAATCTTTCGACAATAATCGTTCACCTTATATCGGTTATTCCTTCCTTTGAAGGAGAGTCCGTGGATTATCAATTGTTCAAAGAACTTAAAGATATGTTTCCACAAATTCAAATCTCAGGTTCCATTCAATCAGAAACCCAAGATATGATTGCCCAGTTTGCTGAGAAATATCGTCAGCAGATAAAAGCAAATAGTGAAGGGGAAGCCAACTAATGCAAGAGGATCGAACCAATCAAGACTTAACCCTTAAATTAACGGCCTTTCAAGGGCCGTTTGATTTGCTTTTACACCTAATTAAAGAGTTAGAAGTCGATATTAACGATATACCCATGACGGAAATTACTGACCAATATTTGGCTTATATTGACCAGATGCAGGAATTAGACCTCGATAAGGTCGGAGAATATTTAGTGATGGCGGCCACTCTATTAGAGATCAAGAGTCGTCTCTTAATTCCCATTGAACCGGATGAATTGGATGGTGATTTAGAAGACCAAGATCCGCGGAGTGGTCTGGTTCAGCAACTGCTCATTTATCAACAATTTCAGCTAGTAGCGGACACCTTAGAAGATATGCAAGTGGATCGTAGTAAGCACTATTCAAGACCAGCGGCAGATCTTTCAAACTTTATAGCTTTTATTCCCTTAGAAGAAGGTGAGCTTTCGCTAGAGCAATTACAAACCAGTTTGAAGAGCGTCTTGCAAGCGCAAGAACAAAGACAACCTAAAGAAAAAGAAATTCATCATGATCAAGTTTCAGTGACGGACAAAATGCAATTCATTCGGCAACAATTTCAATCCATTAAGCCTAATCAATCCATTGCTTTTTCGTCTCTTTTATCGAATGGCTCTCGACCAGAAATTATTGCCACATTTATTGCTGTTTTAGAAATGGTCCGTAAGCAAGTTCTGGTTTTTCAACAAGAAAGTTATCTAGATAGCATTGAACTGCGTTTGAGGGAGGAAGGCTATGCTTAGAAAAATAGCAGGCATTATTTTTGTTGCCGGGGAAGAAGGCGTGACCTTGAATGAGTTAGCCACTCTTTTAAATCTCTCACCAACAGAAATTAAGCCTATGATTGAAGAAGTCCAGCAAACTTTAAAAGACCATCCACTATCGCCAATTGATTTGGTCCAATTTGGCGAACGCTTCTTGTATGTAACCCAAGCAGACTTAGACCCCTTGATTGAAAATTTTGCTCAATCGCCACTGCAACAAAAGTTAAGTCGACCGGCTATTGAGACCTTGGCTATCGTAGCTTACCGTCAACCGATTACACGCATGACCATTGATGAAATTCGGGGCGTTTCTTCCCAAGCCATGCTACAAAAATTAGTCAGCCGAGACCTCATTAAGGAGGTAGGTAAGTTAGAAGCGCCTGGTAGACCCATACTTTATGGAGTCACCGATTACTTCCTCAATTACTTTGCGCTATCTTCCTTAGAGGATCTACCACCTATTGAAGATTTAGCCCTCAACAGTCAAACCGCTTCAGAAGAACTTTTTTCATTAAAAAGATGGGAAATTAATTTATTTGATCAAGAAGAATAAGGAGGAACTATGGAAAGACTACAAAAAGTTATGGCTCACGCAGGGGTTGCCAGTCGACGCAAATGTGAAGACATGATTAAAGAAGGTCGCGTCAAAGTAAATGGACAAGTGGTTCGTGAATTAGGAACCAAAGTCACCAGCAATGACCGTATTGAAGTAGACGAGGTGCCTATTTATAAGGAAGAACCGCGCTATATCTTACTTTACAAGCCAAAAAACTATATTTCAGCTGTGGCTGATGACAAGGGCCGTCCGGTGGTTACCGATTTAATCCATGGTATTGAAGAACGTATCTATCCGATTGGCAGATTAGACTTTGATACGACAGGCTTACTCTTATTAACCAATGATGGTGACTTTGCCAATCAGATGATGCATCCTAAGCATCAGATTGATAAGACATATATTGCGAAATTGGGTGGCATTCCTACAGCTAAGGAATTAAGACAATTAGAAAAGGGCGTAATGATTGATGGTCAAAAGACCTCCAAAGCTAGAGCTCGTCTCATTTCTAGCAATCAAGATAATCGTACAGCCGTTGTCCAATTAACCATCCATGAAGGCTGGAACCATCAAGTTAAGAAAATGTTTGAAGCCATTGGATATCCCGTCTTCAAATTGAAGCGCGAATCTTTTGCTTTTCTTGGCTTAGATAATTTGAAACCGGGTATGTGGCGAGAGCTAACTGCCTTTGAAGTGGATAAATTAAGTAAGATGGCTTTAGATAGTGAATAAGAGCTTGCTTAAATCCGAGATAAATG
Organism: Facklamia sp. P12955; assembly: GCF_050409565.1. Lineage (NCBI taxonomy): Bacteria > Bacillati > Bacillota > Bacilli > Lactobacillales > Aerococcaceae > Facklamia > Facklamia sp. P12955. The sequence continues at coordinate 2,532 of NZ_JBNUPF010000017.1, read as the reverse complement.
CTATAATTCATTTAAATTAAATAACGTCTTCGGGGCAGGGTGAAATTCCCGACCGGCGGTAGAGTCCGCGAACTTAGCTGTGGCTAGGTTGAACTGGTGTAATTCCAGTACCGACAGTAAAGTCTGGATGGTAGAAGATAAGATATTGATAAGTTTATGCTTATTTAGGCTACCATCCTCTCAGTTTGAGTGGATGGTTTTTTTATCAATGGACCCTCCTAAAGACGTAAAAAAAAGGAGAATCGTTATGAAGAATCGAAAAGTTCAGAAAGTCACACTTTTAGCCATTTTAGGAGCTTGGGCAGTCGTTCTACGTTTTTTTGACTTCCCAATCTTGCCATTTGCACCTTTTCTTAAGGTTGATTTTTCGGATCTTATGGCCTTAATTGGTATGTTAATTTACGGACCACAAGGCCTAGTTGCCGTGGCCTTCATTCGTGATTTGGTTAATTATATCCTTAAGGGAGGGGAAGCTGGCATTCCGATTGGGATGTTAATGAGTATGACAGCGACCTTAGCCATGTTTTTACCAAGCCACTTCATTTTGAAGTATTTAAAAGAAAAAGGGCAAGCTATTAAATTTTCTTTAATCTCTCTTAGTCTTGTCTTTAGTTTAACTCTCTCCATGGCTTGCTTTAATTACTATCTGGCTTTACCTATTTATGTCAAAGTCATGAACTTTCCCATTGATGATTATATGACTTATATCCTATCTGTCATTGTGCCATTCAATTTAATCAAGGGCTTAATCATGGTTGTCGGTCAAATTTTTGTCATTAAATCAATGAAGACCATATTGGGTCGCCGCATTAACTTCTATGATGGTTACATAGGAAAAGGTTACCGTTCTGCTACTAGAATATTACAACAGCAATAAGTAATTTACTTTTTTAGGTCAATTGTGTTTGCATCAAGTTTAGAGTTTGCTATAATATAAGAAATTGGACTCATATGCTAACCTAGCCTTTTTAGGTTTGTTGCTATGAATAGATATCTTAATATCGATTAGTGTAGGAGGAAGCTTGATGGCAAAGGATAACGAACGCTTTGATCAACCTGAAGATAAGGATCAAGGTTTAAATGAAAAAGCAAAAACCAAAAAATTTACTGCCCCATGGAACAATAAGTTTGGTGAGGATGAAAATTTCAAGAATCGTCAATTTTCACGCTCGGCTAGAAATCAACCGAAGCAGGAAGCAACCGTTTTATCAAACGCTTTGCTATTCTTCTTAATTTTCACTTTGATTTTCCCGTTTGCATTGTATGCTTATATCGACTCACAAAAGAGTGATAAGCCTTTAGAAAGTAAAACGGCTGAACAGGTTGTTCTAAGTAAGAGCACAACTGAAGAAGCAACGACAACCAAAGAAGAGAAGACAACAACTACTGAAGCTGTTACGCGTGAAATCGAAGCAACAACTACGACTCAAGCGCCTGTACCGACTCAACCAGCAGTTGAGACTTCTGCTCAACCACAAGCAGCGTCAACTTACCATACCGTAAGTGCGGGTGAATCATGGTGGTCAATCTCTCAAGCTTATGGTGTTGATGTTTATGACTTAGCTGCTGCCAACGGAACTACAATTGACGGTACTTTGATGCCAGGCTCACAAATCGTCATTCCATAAAAGAATAAGAAAGTTAAGGCTGAGTTAATTCTCAGCCTTTTTATGAGAAAGGAATTAACCAATGTTTTCAATTGCAATCGATGGCCCAGCGGCTTCTGGTAAGTCAACCGTCGCTAAACTTATCGCAAAAAAATACCAACTGACATATATCGATACTGGCGCTATGTATCGCGCAATCACTCTAGCTTGTTTGCTAAATAAAATAAATATTAATGATCCCCATCGTTTAGGAGAAATTTTACAAGCAGTCAAAATTTCTTTTGAAATGGATGGTGACCAACAAAAAGTTTTAATCAATGGGCATGATGTCAGTCAAGAAATTCGTTCGGTGGAAGTGACACAAAATGTTTCTAAGGTTTCTGCTAATCTAAGGGTCAGACAAGCCTTAGTCAAGCAGCAACAAGCTATAGCTAGTGAAGAAGCAGTGGTGATGGACGGACGAGATATTGGCACGGTAGTTCTACCAGATGCCAGTCTTAAGTTTTATCTTGTAGCTTCCAGTCTAGTAAGAGCTCAAAGACGCTATGAAGAAAATCTAACTAAGGGCATGGAGACCCAATCCCTAGAAGAGATTGAAGCTGAGATTATTAAACGCGACCACTACGATAGCAATCGTCAACACAGTCCTTTGCAAAAAGCAGAAGATGCTATTGAAATGGATACTTCAGACTTATCCATTGATCAAGTAGTTGAAAAATTAAGTGACTATATCGATTTTATAAAATAATTTTAAAAAGGAGGCTGATGAGCCTTTTTTTATTTTGATAAAACTAGATAATCAGATCTCGTTTAAATGAATAAAAGTCAGCAATAATAAAATTATTGATAATATCGGCCTTATTCGCAATATTGTTAGACGATAATACATATGTGACATAAAACAAATAAAAATAGGGAGCTTCTG
>NZ_JBNUPF010000016.1:0-52588 GCF_050409565.1 Facklamia sp. P12955 | reverse complement strand
AGTTTTATCCCGCAAATTTTTAAAATTTCAGGACATTTTCATTTACGGTTGACAGTTTTAATGTATAGACTATTATTAAAAAATGTTGAATGTATAGACTATTATTAAAGCTTCTTAATGAGACAGATCGAAATGTTAATATTTTTTGTAATAGTATTTCTATTTTTTCTAAAAAAACAGATCAAAAAACTCCTTTGATTCATAATTACACATGTATAATGCTCTCTGCAAATTATACTGTCTTCATGATCTAAGGAGTTATTTGTTTATATTTAATTATTAAATTTAGGGGTTATTTTAAACTGGATCATCTTAGTTCCAATCAGCTAAAGATCCCATTGGATCCCATGGTTCTAATTCAATGACTGGTTGATTAAGAGCATCTAGCCATTTTTGATCAAGGTATTTCTTATCAACAGTCACTTGATAGTTATACTCGTCAAACCATTGATCACTCATTGAGAAGATACCTTTATCGCCAGATTTTTCACCCCAACTGTTCTCAACCTTCCAATTGACTGGTTTACCATCAGCATCTAGGTCCACACCTACTAAAAGCATGGCGTGAGTTAATAAACTCTCCCCATAATCTAAGCGCTCAGCCTTATTTAATTGAGGCGCTTCAGCTAAGATAGCCTCATATTCGTATAAGTCTTTATCCATAATACCCAATTCACGATCACTCATCTTACCAACATCACAACCAAACCAAACTGGCTTGCCATCTTTGATTGAAGCAATTGCAGCTTCTTTAAGCACTTCAATTGGTGCATTAATATAAGTAATCGGGTGGCCTTCGGCTACAGAGGCTAAATATTTAACAGTGAACGCCCGTCCGAAAGGCTTATCTTCAGTCGGTGCGTTGATTACACTGACTTTACCTTCTAAATCCCAACCCACATACTTATTAAAGAAATCTTGTGGTGTGATGTCTTCAATACGGTGATATTTTCCATCCTTGTCGCGGTAACTGTAAGAGAACTTCTCTGGAACCTGTCCCAAGGCTTTAACTAAGATGTTGTATATAACATACAGCATATCTTCTTTCATTGCTTTCAAATCTTCTTTTGAAGCCTTATTTTGATAAGCCGTTCTTAATTCTTTAGCAAAGGCTCTTAAACGTTTAGTAATGATTGCTACCATTTCATAAGTATTAGAAGAATGGTAAGTTTCTGGCATTACCGATTTAGGAACTGAACCATACTTTTGTAGTAAGGCTGTGAACATATCCCATTGTCCACCATCTTCGACCGGTGCTTGCAATAAATGTTGTACCACACGTGAATTTAAAGGTTCCTCTACCGTTTCAATGATAGAATCCAAGAAGAAGTTTGATTTTTCTAACTTATCCCAGAAGAGGGTATAATTTTGCGAAAATTCAAAAGTTTCTAAATTTAACTCTTCCATTGTATTTACACGCGCACCGTTTAAGGCAGCAAACATCCAGCAACGACCGCTTTTCTTCTGATCGGTAATCTTACCTCTTTTTGTTTCATCGGAGAAAACGAAGGTATGGTCTCTCACGGCCTCATTATTAAATGAAGCTTGATTGAACCCAACTTTAGCTACCGCATTTTCTACTGCATGATTGATCGTTTCTGCTTGATATTTTGTTTTGAATGATTGTATTAATTCTTGATTGATTGTCATAGTCATTTCCTTTCTTTAAATAAGATTTTTTAGAGTCCATTCTAATAATAGAGAACTTCTTCATTTATTCTGGCTAGTCTTTAAATATTTTTCTAAAGAATAGCTTAAAAAATAATCACTACTATTCACACCACTTCCTTTAATAACTAATCATTTTAACTAATTAATAAGATATAGGACTGGCCTTCAAAGCTTAAATCCCTTAAGAATTTATATAGAATTAGCGATTAAATAGGCTTCTAAACTTACTATATAAAAACTCAGTGCCACCATTAAACTTAATTAATTATATAAAGCTACAGCCATTCCCTAATAATATTTTATAACAAAATTAGAGTACTTGCAATAAATTTTTAGGTTAACCTAAAATACCCTTCAGTCTATACCTTGCTAAGTCACAACATACTTTATGATCAGTCATCGAATATAGCTACAATTTAAAAATTCCAGCCAAAAACCCCCCACTTGATTAAAATGAACCTTAGATCAGATATATTGCACAAAAAGTGCTCCTGGATATCCACAATCGGGTCTACCTCTTTAGAACTGTTCAAGGTGGTTCATTCTAAACTTCCTACAAACTTGTAATGTATTTCTACTTTCTATGTGATTTCTCCAACTTCTTCTACTAGGTCATAGACGTATATTTTATCTATTAATTGATTTAAGATATATCGATTCAGTTCTTTAATCTTTGCATATTTTGCTAAGTTTTCTATGAACTTATCACAGTCAGATTCATTTAGTTTGTCTTTTTCAATATAGCTTTCTAAAATCGCCCCTCTTTCTATTAATCTTTTTGTCCTTTTCTTACTTTCTTTCTGACTAATCTGTCTTTTGATTTTCTTCTCTTGATTTTTTAATTGCTCAAGTTCAAGTTCACATTTTTCCTTTTCATCTAATAAGTTTTCTATCTCATCTTTTAATAGATTTAATCTTTTTGTGCTTCCCATTTTTTATCTCCTCCTAAAATTGGGCATGAAAAAAGCGACTAGAATATTATTTTCTTAGTCACTTTTTTATATCATTTCAATTTTTGTTAATTTAAATATCCATTTTAGCCATGCTAACACAGATCCCGAACGCCTTACTATTTGTCCTTCATTACAAACATTATATAGCCTCATCTTATCTTGTATATGAGCTTTAGTTGGGAAATTCCCAGTTGTATAAATTCCAAAAAACAATTCATTAAAAATTTTGTGTTCTAATATTAACTCTACTATTTTAAGTTGACGTTCCTTATATTTCATACTTGCAATTTTTTTACCTAATGCAGTAAGTCTTATTTCAACTATTGCTTTATCTAATTCATCAACTGTATCGAGTTTTTCAAATAAACCTAGATATCTACCTGCATTAAAGTAATAATCTGATTGTCTTAAATCAAATTGCATTATTTCAGCAATGCTTTCAGTTGTTTCATTATTATTTTGTAAGATTTCTAATAAAGATATAACTCTCTCAAAAGAATTAGCTTGTATGAAGGGTATGTCTGTATTCATTTGGTTATCATCAGTTTTAACTTGAGTTTTTTCAAACACTTTTAGCAAATCATTATTATTAATTTCTGTATCTTGTAAAGAATAGCTCTTTTCTTTTACTAATTGAATGGAGGAGTAATTATTAAGTTCATTAAACTTATACTCTAATAATCTAAAAATTTGATTACTGTAGATTGAGAATACTAATCTTATTGGCTTTTCCACCCTAGTTTTCCATAATCTATATGGATAATAAAGTTGTCTAATATGAAAGTCAGGATATACAACATTTTTTGCTTCGATTATTACAACAGAATTAGCATTTTCCAATCCACCATCTATTTCACATTGAGCATTTTCCACAAAAACATTTAACTTTTTTTTTGAAGTTCTATCAACAAAAAAATCAAATTTTCCTGTACCCATCCTTCCATTAAAAGTTGAAACTGAATCATCTTCATTTAAGAAATCATCTAAGATATTAGAAAGTAATAGTACATTAATTGCATTTGATTCAGAATTAATATTTTCTATATCTATACTTTCAAATTCTGGTATCTCTACGCGTTGCATTTTAGTAATATGTTCTGTAAGATCTGGTATTTCTTCATATAATTTAAAGTCACTTAAAATGTATGAACCTCTACTTGTTGGTAAAATATTAATATTGTGTTTTTTGAATATATCTGGTAATGACTCAGAACTATCCCATTTAGCCATTAACCTAGGTTCTTTAAATTCTTTTATTTCACTTGCTTTTATATTAAAAAAGCCATTTTTTTCTATTTCGTTAACAATATCATATTTATCAAATAACTTTTTCCACGCATCATTTGCACTTATCTTTGCCATAATTACGCACCAATACCTCATTTATTTCGCCACGTTTATTACCATTACTATTTATAGAACGACGAGCCTTAACTGTTATAATTTCATAATCTTTATATAAATCTCTTATTAAAGGGTGATCTGAATTAGAAAGCAGGAAATTTATCCCTCTTTCGTTCAGTTTATCGCATTCTTTTTTTAATTCTATTTGTTCTTTTTGTGAAAAACCATTTTCAGTATATCCAGTAAAAGATGAAGATGTGGATATCGGCATATAAGGCGGGTCAAAATAAACAAACGCACCTTTCCTTAAGCCTTTTAATGCTTGTTTATAATCTCCTTCTAATATCCTTATATTATTTTTATTAAAATATGTGGACATAGCCAATATGGCTGGTTTATTTATAATATTTGGATTTTTATATCTCCCATAAGGTGAGTTAAACTGCCCAGCTTGATTAACTCTAAATAGACCATTAAAACAAGTTTTATTTAGATAAATAATTCTAGCAGCTTTTTCAACTTCACTCATCTTTTCATAGTTTTTATTTCTGTCTAATTCTCTAACTTTATAGTAATATTCTTCATTATTTAGCTTATCATGCTCCTCTAATAAAGCTAACAATTCATCTGGATTATCTTTGACCACCTTATAAACATTAATCAATTCACTGTTATAATCATTTATTACAGCTTTTTTAGGTTGTAGATCAAATAAAACTGCTCCTCCACCAACAAATGGTTCCACATATGTTGTAATTTTTCTTGGAATAAGAGGGTTTATTTTATCTAATAATTGTCTTTTTCCACCAACCCATTTTAAAATAGGTGCTAATATAACATTTTTACTTGACATGGTCGCCCTCCTTTTCCTTATATATTTCCACAACATCATCAATATTACAATCCAAAGCAAGGCAAATTTTTTCAATAGACTCTAAATTTACATAAGAGTTCTTTCCCATTCTTGCAACTATATTGCTAGTTATATTAGCTGCTCTTTTTAAATCTTCTTTATTCATATCCTTTTCAACAAGTAAATGTCACAAAGGTTTATAACTTATAGCCATAAAATCTCCTCTCATTTCTTAAAGGTTATTTTCATTAATTATACCACATTTCATCATATAAATCATTATACAGTGTTCTTTACTTTCGTTCGCGTTAGTGTTTATTGAGATAGTCCTGTTCTTTTCCGTGTACCACTTCAAAGTACTCTAAATCGATAGCTCGCCCAGTCACCAAAGAAAATTTAATTCTCAGTGGTCATTTTTCTGATATCATTATCAAAATCTTTGTTGATAGTCGTTAAGTGAAGATTGCACCATTCTAACCATCCATTAGTCTTTTGATGAAAATAATTCAAATTTCCTGCTAAGACTTGCTCAAAATACATTGCAATTCCTTCGGTAAAGAGTAACCATAAAAAATAGTTTTCACCTTGCTCAAATTGGTCAAAATTACCATATTGTTGATGATAGATATGCCCTAATTCTTGAAAAACAAGTCCATACATACGGTCTTTACTCATTTAATCTCATTCGATCATTTTTTCAATTCCCACTAGAATATAAGTTCTTCTGTCCAGTTCTACCACCCAACCTGCCCCATTACATAAACCTAAATAAAGCATAATTGTAAAATCTAGCTCTTTGCCAAATGCTTGAATAACTTTTTTATTTAACCCCCCAGTTACTTGCCTAAATGAGTCTACTACTTTGAACCGCTTTTTGCTTTCTGAAAAAGTCCTTTTTTTAATGGGGAAATAATTGTTTAAAAGCTATACTTCCCACCAACAAACACTCTTTTGGCGTCATCAGACAGTAAATCCTGATAGTTGGCTAACCATCTATCCATATATTCTTTCATAAACTGATTTGAAACTGCCCATTTACAAATAATGGATCAACTTCAGCAGTCGCATTAATGATTTCCATACCAAGTCTCCTCTTATTACCTATGTCAGCATATCCTATAGATCGGATCATTGCCAAACAAAGACCAGGATAATTTAAGCTATTTACAATTAGTCATATTCAGCCAACTAGCAATTTCTTCAGCTATTTTTTCAGGTTGGTCTTGATAGATAGCATGACTCGCGTTTTCGATAATTTTCATGCTTATATTATCATTTAAATTTTTAGATCTTTTTAGCTTGGTCGGTAAAACCTCTTGAAGATCACTAATCAGAAGCAATGTAGGTGTTTTATATGCTTTACTAGTAATCGATAACTGAATCGAATGATTAAGACTCAAAAGATTCAAAACGCTCTCCTCGTTCATATATTTATAATTACCGCTAGATAGGATCTGTTTTGCATTGATCAGTTCATCTTCCAATGATACTCCAAAATCTTCACTTGAGATAATCCCTCCATCAAGTAAAATGACTTTAGTAATATTACTTAAATGTGCAGCTAGAAAAGCAGCTATTTCACCCCCGATAGAATGCCCTATTATAACAGATGGTTTCTCCCCGATAGTATCCTTATAAAAGTTAATCAGGTCTTCTTTAGCTACTACATTGTCATTAAAGGCCTCTTCATGTCCGGGTAAATAGAGATAATTTACTCCTAAGCCTTTTTTAGACAATAATTTCAAAAAAATTTCACTCTCTTCCTTCATGCCACCAAAACCATTAATAAAATAGATACATTCTTCTAACATATTGCTCTCCTTAATCTTATCAAAGACAGATTGTTAAAGTGGTTAAATACATAAATTAATTATACAGCGATACTAAGACAACTTTCAAAGTGTTTTGAATGTTCCACAAACTTGCTCAATGGATAAAAATCATAAATTTATGGGGACTTTAACTCAACTTATAAACAAATAATAATAATTACATTTTAACATAGTAATAGTTGCTGTGTTTAGCTTGTTTATACCGTAGCTATTATCATTTATGTTGGTCTAGTAGCCTATTGATATACCAGTTATTCATCTTTGTACTCTTGTCGCAACAATCTTATTCTCTTTTGTACAATTTGGAGTCATTTCTTAATAAATTGTTGAAAATTTACCTTACTTTTACTTAGAATTTACTAAAAATTTACAATGCTCTGCTAACTTATATCTAGATGAATAAATCATCAATAAATTATAAAGAAGGATTGAGCCAATGAAAAAAACAGTAATTCTATCATTATGTGCTTCTGTATTAATGTCAGTATGTGCCCCTACAATGATTTTTGCTAAACAAGAAGAAGGTCAATGGTCGGAACTTCCAGTAGCAACCTTGGAAGAAGGCCGTGCGTTAACTGAAGATTTATCTCTTATTTCTAAAAACCGAGCAAAATATGTCTTCTTATTTATCGGAGATGGCATGGGAAATATCCCTGTTTCTGCGGCTGAATATTACTTAGGTCCAGATAATGGTGACGAAGGTAACGGTCAAGCAGTCGCTCAACCGTTAAATTTTGCTAAATTTCCTGTTGTTGGTCTGCAAAACCCAACCGATGCTGACCATTATGTTCCGGACTCTGCTGATACTGCTACCGCATTTGGAAATGGCGTAAAGATTGATTCAAACGTCATTGGTCTAACACCTGGCTATACCGAACAAACAGAATCAATTGCTGAAAAAGCTCAAGCTCAGGGAAAAGCCGTTGGTATCCTATCGACAGTAACTTTAAATCATGCGACTCCTGCTGCCTTCTATTCAAACGTTGAACACCGTAGAAATTATTACGAAATTGGTGAACAAATGGCTGCTTCAAACTTTGAATATTTTGCAGGGGGTTCTCTTGGTAAGCGAACAGGTGCTGAAGATGATCAAAAAGACTTATACGAGGTATTAGAAGAAAAAGGATATATGGTAGCAGATACTCAAGAAGAATTCGATACTATTACTGCTGACACTGAGAAAGTTTATGCACCTGCATCTGTTCTTTCTGAATCAGATGGTTCTTCTATGAAATATGCGATTGATCGACAAGAAGGTGAACCTACATTAGCAGATATGGTCGCTAAAGGAATTGAAGTCCTAAGCGCTAACGAAGAAGGTTTCTTCATGATGACAGAATCTGGTAAGATTGACTGGGCAGAGCACGCTAATGATGCCGCAACAACTATTAAAGAAGTGATTGACTTTCAAGACTCTATCCAAGAAGCAATTGATTTCTACTATGAACATCCTGAAGAAACTTTAATCGTTGTAACTGCTGATCATCCTACCGGCGGTTTCACCATCGGAAACTCGGAAACAGGTTATAACTCTTACTTCCATTTACTAGACAATCAAAAAGTTTCTCAAGAACAATTTGATGTAATCTTTGCTAAGGCCAAAGAAGAAAATCCAGAAATGACTTTTGAAGATGCTGTTCCATTACTAGAAGAAAACTTCGGATTTATCTTTGACCTGGAAGCAGAAGAAGTTGTGAAGACTGCTGGCGAAGTCGAGAAAGCGGCTGAAGAAGGTGAAGAAGAAGCCAAAGACTTAATGTTAGTAACACCTTATGAATTAGCAGAATTACGTTATGCTTTCGAACAAACAATGAAACCATATGAAGAACGTAATCTGGGTCAAGCAGATATTATCAAAGGCTACCATGCATATGAACCATTATCAATCGCTGCTACACGTCTATTAGCACGTAAAGCTGGTTTAGCATTCACAACTGTTGACCACTCACCTGAGAAAGTTCCAGTTTTTGCAATCGGTGCTGGCGCTGCAATGTTTGAAGGTAATTTTGAAAATACAGATATTGCCTATAAGATTTTAGCAGCCATGGGATTATATGAAGGTGGCGATACTAAAATGGCTCCTTTAGAAGTAACAAAGAAGTTTTCTGGATCTATTGAGGAAAACGATAAAGAAGAAGCTTCTGAAGAAACAGTTGAAGTAGAAGAAGTTTCTGAAGAAAGTGTTGAAGAAAGTTCAGATTCTGAAACAAGTGAGGAAAGTTCTGAAAATTCATCGGTTGAAGAAAGCAGTAACTCTGAAGAAGAACCTGAAGAAGTAACTGAAAGCTCTGCTGAATAATTAATACATTAGTCACAAAAAGCACAGCTAAGATAAGGCTGTGCTTTTATTCTTTAAGGAGAATCTTATGCAACTTAAATCTATTTTAGCAAGTTTCCTTTTGTTTATTTCCCTACTCTCACCTTGTTCTCTTGTTAAAGCTGAAAGCTCAAGCATGAAAGAATTACCTTTCAGCGGATACTATCTAGCCCCTGAAGCAAGTAGTATTGAAGGATTGCTTTTTCAAGAAAACCAATTAATCATCTATATTAAAAATGAATCAAGGTATGCTCACCCTGTTTATGGACACGACCATGAAGAAAACTATGATAATGAACAGCAAGATGTGGAAAAAGATATTAAATCAAACAAAGACCATCACGATGACACCATTGATCAAGAATTTATAGAATGGTTATTCGAATTTAATGCTTACCCTTATCCAGACCTTAAGAATTATTCTATATCTGTTCAAGAGAGATATAAGAAAGAAAATAATCTTCCAATTAACTTAAAAGAAGTTTATCTAGCCATTGTAGATCAGATAACACCTGAAATGACACAAAGAAATATCTTAGACTTGATTAATCAAACGATTCCTGACATTTCATATACACAAAAAAATGATTATAATTATTTCACTATTTCCTGCCCAACTATCACTGTAAATAACGATCATTGGACCGTCCAATTATTCGGTGAAGAAATTTTTTCTTTTGTGCAACAGTCTGGACAATTAATAGATAATCATGGAAATACTTATGAATACATTGACGGAATTAAACCCAACTAATTGCTGAAAGGTGTGAACTAATGAAAAGAATATTTATTACTTTATTAATTTTAACTGCCTTAACCCTTAATCTACTTTTTCCACACGCCACTTTCGCACAAGCAGAAGCTGATGTTAAAGAAACAAACCATATGAAAGTAGACGGTCATCACCAAGGACATCACATTAAGGCTAATTTTATCCCTGATAAAATTCTTAATCCTGACGATAGTCTATATGAAGCACCAGAAAAAATTGAAAAGTACGTTGGTATATATCAAGCACAAGCAACAGTTCCTAAATTGAATCTTAGCTTAGATATCATTGTCTCAATCGAAGAAAGTGGCTTATTTAATATGGCCTACTATTTTACACAACGAGAAAAAGGAGAAAGTATACGTTTCTACGTAGATGAGAATGAAACAATTGAATCTATACCCGCTCCATATCAAGACCTCGTTATCTTGACAGGAGGTCTCAAAGAGTTTGAAGGTGGCTTAGGCTCAGGCTTAATTCGTAAAACGGTGTCACCGGTAGTACTATTAAATAATCAAGGCAAACCCGAAAGCTTATATCCTTATCAATCAATGGCATATGATCTGCGAGAAAATTATCAAAATGCTAGGGTTTATCAAGACCTTGGTCTTTATATAGTAAATGATGAAATTGTGATCGATGTAAACCATTTGATTGGTCTAGATGATGAACAAGAAAATAGAATCGCATTAAAAGCTACAAGTTTTAAAAATGAAGATGCTTTCCTAGTTGAAAAGAAAACATATGAAATTCTTCAAAAAGCTTTTGATTACTATCTTGATGATTATAATGATTTTAAGCTTCAATTTAAAAATAGTAATGACTTTGTTCAAGTCATTCAAGCAATGCATTTGAAGACCAACGCCAGTTTTCCTGCCGATACTAAATTTGAACTGATCGATCCTAGTCAAGTCAATAAAGATTCTGAAAGTGCCCATACATTTGCTTTGCTCATTAATGACCAAATCTTATATTTTTATGATGGACACAAATTATTTGTTGCAAATGAAATTGAAAATAATAATAGATGCTATTCTGCGAATAAATGGCAAACGAATTAATAGTTGAAGTCACCGAAAATTAAATTCTAAAATTTTCCATCCAGCCAAACCCTATTAAATAATCAACAACTACAAATAATCCCTTGTTAGATTGAGCAAATCGATTGAAGATAAATGCCATCTTTGCTAATGTTTAAATAAAGGAGATGGTATGAATGTTTTTAGTTATGCAACATATAAAACCTAAAGTAGGCAAAACAGAAAGCATCATCAATAAATTATCGAATCGTGAAATCATAAATGATCAACCAGGTTTCATTAATTTATCAATCAGTAGAGGCATTGAAGAGGATTTAATTGTGGTTTTAGGCTCATGGAAATCACAAGAAGATTGGAAAAATTGGGAAAATTCAGAAGATCGAAAAAAATTAGACGATCCAGATGACAGTGAAATTGAATCGATGGAGTCACATAAATTAGAAATTCTAAAGGACGAAAAAATGCCTAAAAAATAATCCAAGTTATCTTAAATAATTCGATAGGATTAGGAAACAAAAGAGCAAGCAGCATGTGTGCTGTTTGCTCTTTATTTAGTTAATTGATTATAAACTATCTATCAAATCTAACATCTCACTATTTTCAGGGATATCTTTCATGGAATGACCGTAGTGAATATATCTCAACTCACCCTTTTTATCTACCAACATTTGAGCTGGCATCCGTCCCATCTTAAAAAGATTTACTTCTTGACCATACAATTTTAATACCGAATGGTTTGGATCAGGTAGACCATAAAATTCTAAGTCATTTTCATGCCAGTAGTCTGCGAATTTTTTATCGTTTTCAGGACCAATGACGACAATAGCGGTGTCTCTTTTTTCAAACTGATTATAATCTTTATGCAACTGCATCATGTGCTTGCGGCAGAAAGGTCATATAAAGCCTCTGTTTAATACAAGCATTACATTTTTACTTCCTCTGAAAGCTGAAAGCTTAACTGTCTTTCCTTCGAAATCTTCTAATTCAAAGTCTGGTGCCTTTTTATTGACTTCAATACTTGCCATAAAATTCATCTCTTTCCTTTCACTGATTAAACAATATACTATTTAAAAATCACTATCTTTCAGCTTTATTAAATCAATAAAGTGGTTTAATGATTAATCTTAAAGGATTAACTTTTTATATCCACTTTAATAAAACACTTTAAATAGTTGATACATACAACTTACCACTCATTGCTTAGTCATTTTAAATATTTACAAAGCTTATTGTTATAATGTTTTTGTTTAAAAAAAAGAGACATGAATTTAATTTCATGTCTCTTATTTTTAATTTATATCAACACTTTTGACCTACTCATTAGCTTCAGTAAGAACTTTTTGAACAGCTGGATCTTCCTTAAGATGTTCTACCATACGCTTAACGTTTGGATAGTCTTTATACGTTTTTTCTAAATTCTTAGTCCAAGTTGCAAAAATGAATGCTAATGGATCAAGCACAGTACGTTTATTTTGGTAGAGGTGATTAGAATCACCAATAATATCATCAAGATGTTTGAAGTTCGCATCAATACGAGCAGGTGCTGCCGCACGAGCCATTTCAATTACATCTATGTCTTCAGATGTTGTATAACGCTGTGGGTTAAAGAACGGCCAGAATGATGGATGAATATCTGCAGAAAGGAATAGAGATGTTTCATCAAACTCAAAAACATTTTCTAACCCTTCATTAGGTCCTAAATCTTTTTCTGGAACGGAATTAGCAATGTATTGTAAAATTGCTCCTGCTTGAGTCATCGGACGATCGGCTCCAATTTCAAGAGCAGGAACCATTCCTAAAGGATTAATTTTACGATACTCAGGATCATTGTAATCCACACGAATGGTTTCATACTCAAGACCAGACCATTCTAAAGCGATCCAGCAAGCCAAGGAACAAGTACCAGGTGCATAGTATAATTTCAACATTTTATCAAACCTTTCTTTTTTTTATTGATTATATTATAGCATTAAAAAGTGTCATAGGAAATAATTGAGTGAATTCGATAGCATGCTTTTAAAATAAGAGTAAGCTAGTAACTAACTAATTTTAAACAGCAGCTGTAACTCCTCCATCAATGACAAACTCAGATCCAGTTGAATATCTTGCTTCATCGGAAGCTAAGAATACAACTAAATTAGAAACTTCTTTAGGCTGAGCCACTCGGCGCATAGGAATAGTTTCTTTAAATTTATCAACCGCTTCCTTAACACCCGGTTGTTCTAACATTGGTGTGTGTACTACACCAGGATGGACAGAATTAACGGTTATATTATATGGAGATAACTCTCTCGCTGCTGATTTCGTCATTCCTCTAACCGCAAACTTAGTGTCTGTATATCCGATCGCCCCACCTACTAAACCATTCATAGAAGAAATGTTAATTATAGAACCATACTTTTGTTGCTTCATAATAGGTGTTACGGCTTTAATACCTAAAAAGACGGAAACTTGGTTGATATTCACAATTTTCATGTAATCGTCTAATGAAACATCTTCAATTTTCATATTATAAGTGATACCTGCATTATTAACGAGCGAGTCTATCCTGCCCCATTTATCCATTGTCGCATCAATTACCTTTTTCCAGTCACTTTCCTTGGTCACATCTTGTTTAACAAATAGAACATTTTGACCAAGTTCTTTAGCAACTTCATTCCCTTTTTCTTCATTAATATCAGTAATGACAACCTTAGCTCCTTCAGCTAAAGCGACCTCTGCATGCACTTTCCCCATCCCTTGAGCGCCGCCAGTAATAATTAAAACTTTACCTTCTAATCTTTCCATTTTGTTTCCTCCTAATATAATTTAATACTTCCTCCATCGACCATAAATGTTTGACCTGTGATGTAACGTGATTCATCACTTGCTAGAAAAACTGCGACTGGTGCGATATCTTTGTCAATATCACCAAATTTTTGGAGTGGAATACCTTGAACGACTTTTTCATAATATTCAGGGTTTTCAGCACGCCAAGCATCGACACCTTCAGAATAGGCTATAGGTGAAATGACATTCACATTGATACCATCTTTACCAAACTCATTCGCCATCACACGCGAAATCCCACGAATCGCTTCTTTGGCTGCTACATAAGCCCCTTGATGGTTATCACCCTTAATGGCTGCTCCTGAACCAAAATTAATGATATTTCCTTTAGTCTTTTTAAGATATGGAATAGCTAGTTGGCTCAAGAAAAAGGTAGCATAGAAACCAGACTCCATTGATAGAGCTAAATCTTCTTCTGTAATATCTAAGAAGCTCTTCATCCTTGAAGCATGAGCATTATTGACCAACACATCGATTTGATGATAGCGGTCAACAACCCCTTGAATGCACGTTTCTAAGGCTGATTTTTTAGTCAAATCAGTCTTGATAAAGAAGGTATTATATCCCTCCTCATTTAGAGAACGGCTTAAAGCCTCGCCTTTTTCTTGATTAAGATCGACGATTGCTACTTTTGCCCCTTCTCTAGCATAGGCGCGGACAATGGCTGAACCAATTCCACCAGCCCCGCCTGTTACTATTGCCACTTTATCTTTTAAGCGCTCCATTCTATTTCCCCCTTATAATTTATTTTTGAATCTGTAACATCTGCATATTTTAATCATACGCCACTTTAAGAAAATTGGCTAATAAAGCGACTCGTAAAAACGTCCTTAGGGTTGCTATAAATACATTTGTTAAAATTTTAAACAGTTAGGATAAAAATAATTTTAATCCTTTATATTTAAATTCCGTATAGGGCGGATCATTCAGTTGAAGCATATCTTCTTGAAGCATTTCCTGTAATAAAGTGTTGATATATAAGTCACCGATCTCTGTAAGTTCTATAAAAGCTTGCAATTCTTTTTTAAAAGCATCTTGATAGCTATTCGGATCTTTTAAATAACTAATTACAAAATCTTTTTCTTCACGACTATATTCCATTTAACCCCCTCCTTCTCTATTAAAAGCATCCTCTTATCCATATTCGGTGGCAAACCAGACGGCTTAAAAAAACCTCCTGCTGATACAGGAAGTTTAAATAAGTCGCCCACTTAATCTTCATAAGATTTAAAGGGATCGTTTGAATTAGGTAATCGGTCTGGTGTAATGGTTAAGCCCATTTCTCTTTGTTCATGATTCAATTCTTTGATGAGGGATAAAATAACTAAAATAAGAATGAAAACAAAGGGTAAGGAAACGATTATTAAGACATTTTGAATAGCTAGTAAACCGCCAGACAATAGTAAGACAACCGCAATAATTGAAAGTGTAAATCCCCAAGTAATCTTAGTTCTATTATTAGGCTTGATATTACCTTCTTCCGACAACATGGCCAAAACAAAAGTCGCTGAGTCCGCTGACGTAATAAAAAATGAGACAACAAGAATAATCGCCACTAAAGAAAGAAGGCCGCTTAAAGGATAATAGTTAAAGGTTGCAAATAGCAACTGTTCGGGTTCAAAAGCTGTTAAGTCGGCTATATTCATTTGAACATTGGCTGCTAAAGTTCCAAAAGTAGAGAACCAAATAAAACTTAATAGCGTAGGAAGTAGAAGTACCACCGTTAAAAACTCACGTATGGTGCGTCCGCGCGAAATACGGGCTATAAAAATCCCCACGAAGGGCGACCATGAAGTCCACCATGCCCAATAAAACAAAGTCCAAGTATTAATCCACTCCCTCTTATCCCTATCAAAAGCGGCTGATCGAAAACTCATTTCAATAAAATTTTGTAAATAATTACCCAATGATTCTGTAAATGTGTTTAAAACACCGACAGTCGGGCCTACAATAGCGACAATGGCTAATAGACAGCCCGCTAAAAGCAGGTTTAAATTGGAAAGAATTTTAACCCCTTTTCCTAAACCTGAAATAGCAGAAAGTATAAATAAGATCGTTGTGATAATTATAATAATAATTTGGACACTATTAGAAATAGAGATATTAAACAAATAATTTAACCCTCCATTAATTTGGGCTGCGCCAAAACCAATAGTAGTTGCGACCCCAATAACAGTGGCAACAATCGTTATTGTATCCACTACTGTTCCGATCCAGCCCGTTGCTTTATTTCCTAGTAAAGGTTTTAAAGTATGAGATAATAGGTAGTTTTCTTGCTTACGAAAACCAAAGTAAGCTAGGGCAAGTGCTACCACACCATAGATCGCCCAACCATGTATCCCCCAATGGAAAAAAGTAAAGCGAAAGGCATCCGCTAACGCTTCTTGACTTCCTGCTGGAGCAATCGGAGTCGAAATAGCAAAGTGTGACAAAGGTTCTGCCGCTCCGTAAAAAACAAGCCCAATTCCCATACCAGCGGAAAACATCATAGCTACCCAAGAAGTGGTCGAATATTCAGGTTTTGAGTCGGGTTCTCCTAAGCGAATCTGGCCTAAGGGACTAAGTATGAAATAAATACAAACTAATAATATTAGTGGAATGAGTAGAAGATAAAGCCAACCAAAATTGTTTGCCACCTGATCTTTTAAAATTTGTGTTCCAACACTTAATTCATTAGGAATAAAAATACCTAAAATAACTAATAAAAATGACGTTATAAGCGATGCATGATATACTGAAATTTCTTTTAACTTTTTCAAATTATTCCTCCTAAATTCATTTTAAAACAGGGCTTTTATACTATCAAAATTGACTTTGTTTGTAAAATTTACCCATTTTTCATCGTAAGACTTGTTGTTTTTGACAAGATTTTATATAGTTAATATTTATAAGTATTCAATAGAAAGGATGCCCTTATGACCAAAAAAATTATTGGTAAAATTACTAGTGCTTATTTTATCTTCACCATACTGACCACACTTTTTGTCCATTTAGGTTTAGAAATTAAAAAAAATGAATTGGTAACTTTCGATACTCCCATTCAAAGCTGGGTACGCGACCTTCAAAATCCCTTGATGGACAAAATCATGCTCTTTATTACCCACTCTTCAAGTGCCATACCAGTCTTAATTTTTTTCGCCATCATCCTTTTAATGCTTTTTAAAAAAAGAGCCTTTAATAAAATGCACTTCCTATTGATAGCTATTCCGGGAACTTTGGTTATTAATACAATTCTAAAGTTGATTTTCCAAAGAGACCGACCAGATTTGCTCAATCTTTTAGTTGAAGAAAACTTTTATTCTTTCCCATCTGGTCATGCTATGATTAGTTCTACCGCTGTCTTTGCCATAATGGTCTTATGTTGGCGTAGCAAGCACTTTTATAAAATTTTAACTTTAGGTTTAATTTATACTTTTCTAGTTGGTTATTCCCGCGTTTATCTAGGAGTACATTTCCCTTCGGATATTATAGGCGGCTGGATGATTAGTTTCGCTTGGGTGGTCTTAGCTCAAAAATTAATTTTAAACAAGAATGTGATTGAATAAAAAAGCCAGCTCAATTGTACTGACCCCTTAAACCCGAACAAGGTTTTAGGGGGTCGGTACATTGAGCAGGACTCTTTTTTTAATTAGCTTAAAATCTTAAAGATAAACACGTTAAGCTACCGTCAATTTTCTTAAATTCATCAGTATTTACTACTTTTACAGGATAACCTAAACTTTCAATATGTGCTTGTGTTTTAGGGTGACCTTCAGGAACCAGCACCGTCCCATTGATATAAAGACTGTTGATGGCATAGAGTTCTTCCGCTTCAACCACATATCGCTTATATTTTTGGAAATCCTCGACCTTATTCATCACCGGACTAACTAACATATTGTTATTTTCTAAATAAATAACAAAGTCTTTTAAGTGCAGTCCTTCTGTGACCGACACCGTTGAAGAAGTATAGCCAAACTGGCGCACAATTTGGTCAAATTGTTTAGCCCCTTCTTGATTAGTTCGATCGGATAAGCCCACATAAAAATGCTTATCTACTAGCATCACATCTCCACCCTCCATAGTTCCGGGTGCCTCAATGTAAAAGATTTGATCTTCTTTATAGAAATCCTTAAGTACTTTTTTCATTTCATATTTTTCTCCATTACGCGATTCTTTGGGTGAATTAGTCACAATCGCAAACTCTGCCATAACCACAGCTGGATCTTCAACAAAACAAGAATCAGGGTATTCTTCTAAAGGCTCTAAAGCAGTGACTTTTACTCCTAATTCTTCCAATGCTTTGACATAGTTAGCGTGTTGCACCAAGGCATCTTCATAAACTGGTTGCTCTTTAGAGAACATTCCAGTCGTAATACCTTCTAACATTGATTGACTAGGTGTTCTAACGATGGCATGCGAAAATTTTAACATGTAATTCCTCCTGTTTTTTTAGTTATTGATGTGTTGGCACTATTGTATTTATTCAAGGACTTGTATTTATTTTATTTGTTCAATTAATTTGTTATCAATACTTAACAAATCAATTAGGACAATGTCTTCATGTTTGATTTCGTATAACTGATTTTCAGTCAAATCATCGATTGTTGAAGAAGAAAGAACAAATGATTCCTTGGTTTTTTCTATAATCCTACCTTGAAGTATAAAATCATTCTCGGTAGTTATAATTGATACTTGTTTATTCACTAAGATAGGCTCATTGATTGGGTCTTTTCCTTGAAATTGTTGTTCATAATCTTTGGTCAGTGAATATGGGTCGTAAAGATTAATTGATTTATTATAATCAATTATTTTTTTAAAATTTTTAAGATAGCAAGTTGAAGAAACGATATTGGATATAAATGCATTTTTCCTATATTGAAAACTCTCAATCATTCCATATTCATTAATTGAAATTAGAGTTGAGAAGTCGTCTTCAATTGCAATTAAGTATCCAAGTGAAAAATATTCTTCATTTTTGTTACTAAATTCAGAATAAATTTCTACTATTTGATTTGTTTTTAAAGTTAATTCTAATTCATTCATATAAATCAGCTCCTTAATCAGATTGCTAAATTCTCATGAAATTCACTCCCTTTTTTTAGTGGTTATAGGTGGGGTTAGTGAATGTCCGTTTGTAATCTTTCTATTATTTAGGCTTTTTAGTAAAACTTTGTAACCTATTGTCCTCCTATAAAATGAAAAAGTTCCAGCATAGGCTTTGGTTCTAGTAGGATACACTATTCCTCCAAAAACAAAGTGATGGTTTTCTAACAATGCATTATAATTCATAGCTTATCTCTTCAAATAAATCAGCTTGTTCCACCCCTGCTTTTGTCTTTTCATGCTCCTTTCTTTCAATAGATAATCTTTCAACTTTTTTCTCTAGACTCTTCCATTAATAAGTTGAACTGTCTTACACTTTCCTCTCGGAATATAGGAAGGGCAGATTGTTTATCGATATATTTTACATTTCCACTGAAACTTTGCTTTAATCGAAAGGCTTCTCCTAAACGTTCACTATAGTCGAAAATGCTAATAGGTGTGTGTCTAATCGCATGCTTGATAGATAGTCTCCCAATTTTTATTTGTTCAATTTAAAGCTTTATTAAGCATCGGTATATTTAATTGGTTAAAAAGCTAGTGTCTTAAAACTATCCACCTGCAAGATGTTTGTATTTTCTTTTAATCGTTTAAGTATTGATTTATTGCCGATACCATTTAGCTCTTTGAACGATAAAATCAGCTTTGCAATCGCTCGATTCATTTTTTCCAATATTTTCACTCCAATTGATTTGTCTCATTAATTTTATCAAAAAAACGCTTTAAAGTCTTAGCTATTCATAGTTAATATTTAGAGAATCTAACTTCGGAATGACCGATATAAAAGACGCTCCTGCTGCTTAAACTCTATTTTTTTGACTTACAAGCTATGAGGAGTAAAACGAAGCCATAGATAGACAACCGTCTATATAGGAGAATGCAAATGAATTGAGAAGAACTTAGTTTATTACTAAAAGCAATCGCCGATCCTAATCGTCTCAAGATCTTAGAACTTATTTCATGTCAGGGAAAGAGAGCTAGTGAACAAGCCACGACCTATTGCTGGCATTGAGAATTTAAAAGTAGCTAATTTCAGTCCTGAAATTTCCCCTTCAAAGGTAAATTGATTAGGATTAGAAACGAAGCCTCCTAACTGTTGGCTCCATTAAACATTACGCCTAAAAAAGAGTGCCCTTCACTGATTAAAAATACCCTTTAACCGGTTAAGATTCCATTGTTTTTAATAACTCATAATTGCTTGACTTCCTCATCCGTTAAAGTAACTCCTTTGCCCATCTTATCATGATCAGGTAAACAATCTCCAAGGCCCTATTTAGCAGGACACTTATTCCATGAAAGAAGATTGAATTCTTTAGACCATCCTTTATTAGCGGAAAGACTCCCAATGGTTTCAATATTTTTGTAAGTAATAGCTGCCCTTTTAAAGTAGTCTTATTTTTAAACGAATAGCCGCCCTCTGTTTCTATCCATCTTATAGTCTTCATTACCGTCATTATTATCACTAATCCTTCCAGTTTAATTTACCATAAGCCTCGATGACTAAAAACTATTATAATCAAAAGCACTTATCTCTAAGAGACAAGTGCTTGATCGTATTACGGATATTCTTTTGCTTTTAAATTTCTTTCTAAATGGGTTTCTTTCACAAGAATTATTCATCTATAGTGAGTAGTGAAACCTGAGCTAAAATTTCTTTCTAAGTACTGCTTGCCATAATCCGTCATATATAACAAAAAAATTATGCAAAGATTGGCTTTTAATGATTATTTCCATTTTAGCAGTAACATTTAGCTTTTTAGTAGAGACGTAACCATTCTTGTAATATAGATAAACTCTTAAAGAAATGAGTTGCCTTCTCCTTCCTCCGCTATTGGTTGATAGGCACTAAAAATTAAATGAATTCCGCTTGCTTAAAAGCTTTTATTTCTTGGACCATCATGGCTAAAGCAATAAGAATTACAATCAAATCAACTAGTGCTTCTGCCCACCAAACAGCCCCACTTCCAAATATTCCAGGTAAGATAAGCAAAGCTGGTACGAATAAAATAAGTTGTCTTAACAGAACAATAATCCCAGCTTTTTTACCATTGCCAATCGATTGGAAAAATGTGATTGCCATATTCATAGCTGCATAAAGTATATATACTGAGAAAAACAGTCTAAAATGCCCCACTCCACGTTGGATAATTTCTTCGCTCACGTTAAATAAACCAAATATTCTTGCAGGGAAAAATTGTGCCGGTAGGTAGAACACTAAAGATAATATAGTACCTGATAGGATAAAAATCTTCATCGTTTCTTTAACTCTTGCATACTGCTTCGCTCCAAAATTAGCCCCTATAATAGGTTGAAGGGCTTGACTCATACCCCAAAGTGGAATAAATGAGAAGCCATAAAACCTCAAGGTCGCAGCCATTAGTGTTGCCCACTCATCACTTCCATATTGAAAGGCTTGTCGATATAACAAGCTTTGTTGAACCATAAATAAAATCTGCATGAGCATAGCTGAAATACCTACCCCCACCATTTCTTTAGAAAGTTCATTAGCCTTTTTGATTTTTCCTATCTTTACAACATCACTCTTATAACGGAAATAATACAAGGTAAACCCTGCTTGAACGGATTGAGCCAAGATTGTAGCTAAGGCTGCTCCTTCTATTCCATATTCTCCCATCGCAATCATGAAAATAGGGTCAAGAATTATATTGAGAATTGCTCCAAGCCCCATTATCAGCATAGCCTTTTTTACTTGGCCTTCGCCTCGCATGACCATATTAGATGATTGAACATAATTGATAAAAAATGACCCTGCGAAAATAATTCTCACGTATCGAAGACCTAGCTCTTTGATTGCTCCACTTGCTCCTAATAAATCTAAAAAATAAGGAGATAAAAAGATTCCAAATACTGTAATCAAAAGTGATAATACAATTACCCAATAAACTAAGTTCCCCATTATCTTATCGATTTTCTCCTGATCACCTTCTCCTAAGGCTCTTG
Organism: Facklamia sp. P12955; assembly: GCF_050409565.1. NCBI lineage: Bacteria > Bacillati > Bacillota > Bacilli > Lactobacillales > Aerococcaceae > Facklamia > Facklamia sp. P12955. Next base: position 30,937 of record NZ_JBNUPF010000016.1, on the reverse strand, counting down.
ATAAAATAGAAGCACTCCCTATTCCAATCAATGTCGATACGCCATTATTTACAAAAGTAATCGGCGCAGAAACAGAGCAAGCCGTCATGGCAGCTTCTCCTAAAATATTTCCAGCAAAAATTCCATCCATCAAAGGAAACAGTCCGATAACGAGCATACCGAGTACAGCTGGAACAGCCTGATGAAACATAAGTCGAACAAGATTATCCGTTAAAAGTCTTTCTTTCATTGTTTTTTCCATTTTGTTTTCTCCGTTCTTTGAAAAGTGCTACAAACATTTTTTCTATAATTTCTTTATTTTTTTTAAAATTATCTCTAGCTTCTAAAATATCTGCCCCTAAAATCATTGAATTAATAAAATCTGTCACAAAATCATAGAGTGCATCATTCAATAAAAATTCTGGAACATTCCTTTGAAGCTGACTAAATTCTTCCCTACTTTGTGCTTTTAACTGGTTAAAGATACTATTGAGCTTTTTGCTTCTCTTTTTTTCAATTAAAAATTGGACATAAATTTCCATATATAAATTATCATCCAGTATTTTTTCGACAAGTTGTTTTGCTATAAACTCTATTTCATACCCTTGCTTGAACTCACTTAAGTTGGATTTGATTACTTCATTTCTATAATGTATCCCATCAACCATTAGGTCATGAAGAATATCAATGGTGCTTTTATAATAATGATAGAAGCCTCCTTTAGACATGGTCGTTTCGTTAATAATATCTTCCATCGTAGTATTAGCGAACCCTTTACTAACAAATACTTTTCTGGCTGCTTCTTTAATTTCATTTTTTCTTTCTTCTGGCTTTAATCGCCTAGCCGAGCACATGCAACCCCCCCTTTTTTTATATACCGACGGTATCGTCGATAATAGTTTATTATTCTTACTTTAGAGAGTCAAGAGTTTTTATAAAAAAGAATGCTCTAAATTTTACCCCCCGTGCAAATCTCGTTCCATACAACGAAGTAAGAAAATATTAAATAGTTTACGTCTAAATTTTTTAACGGCTTCTGAGACACTTATTAGTCGTGTCCCTTAGAGTGCGTCCTTTAATTCATTCATTGAAACAATATGGGTTGTTAAAATAGGTTGAAATACAGCTTCCTTCGTTTTTAATCGGTAGGATTATAACGCTTGAGTAAGTTTGAGACGTTTCACTTTTTTAAGCTCCTAATTGAATTGCGAATTAGGGGCTTTAGATAATGCAAAAACTCATTAAACCTTTCTTCTTGACAAACTAAAAAAAATTAATATAATAATGTGTGTAAACGGTTACACATGGAGGTGTGAAGTTTTTGGTGACAATTCGTGATGTGGCAAATGAAGCAGGCGTTTCAGTCGCAACTGTTTCGCGCCTGATGAATAACAGTGGTTATGTGAGCGAACAATCCAAACAAAAGATTCTTTCGGCGATTAAAAAATTAGATTATATCCCTAATGAAATTGCTAGATCTTTAAATAAACAGTCGATGAAAATTCTTGGTTTATTGGTTCCGGATATTACTAACCCTTATTTTCCTTCTTTAATCAAGGGAGTCGAACAATGTGCCTTGCAACACGACTATATGCTTTTATTAGGCAATACCGAGGGCCAAGAAACGATTGGTGAGAACTATCTTAATTTTTTTAAACAATATAAAGTCGCTGGATTAATCAAAATTGATGGGACTCATCTAAACACACCTGAGGACGTTCCAACCGTCTCATTAGACCGGATGAATGATCAAGATCGGTTTGCAGTAATCTCTGATGATTTTTATGGCGGAGAACTCATTGGACAAACTATTCTTGAAACTAATTATGGCTCTATTTTGATTATGACGGGTCCAATGGATATTCAAGTGTCTAAAATGCGTTTACAAGGAATACAGTCTGTATTTGATCAATATAAAATCGACTATCAGATATATTCTACTCCGTCCTTCCAGACAGAATTTGCAGATCAAGTTGCCAAGGAGATTATTCGTGACTATCCCAATATTGATACGGTGATTGCTCCTAATGATATCTATGCTTTAGCCCTTATCCAAGCTTGGAATCAATTAGGTTCTATTATCCCAGAAGATGTCCAAATCATTGGGTATGATGGAATTGTCTTTGGAGCCTATGCCCATCCGAGTTTAACTACCATTGAACAACCGGCTTATAAAATAGGTTATCAGGGAACAGAATTGTTACTAGCTATTATTAACCAACAAATAGATCCTGAAATGTCTAAAATCATCCAAGTCAAACCGCGATTATTAAAAAGAAATTCTTTAAGGGAGGTAAAATAATGGTAAAAATTGCAGTCATTGGAAGTATATCTACTGATTTTGTGGTGACTTCTAAACGAAGACCCCAAGCTGGAGAGACTATTTTTGGGGAATACTTTGAAACTTATTTTGGTGGCAAAGGAGCTAATCAAGCCGTTGCAACCAGCCGACTGGGTGCAGAAACTTATATGTTAGGAGCAGTGGGAGCTGATAAATTTGGTGAAAGTTTAATAGCCAATTTGCAAAATAACCGGATTGAAGTTTCACACATTAAAACAAAGAAGCAGCTCCCTTCAGGTTCTGCCATTATTAATGTTGTTGAAGGCGAAAATACGATCATTTATGTAGCGGGAGCTAATGATGCTTATTCAAGCGAACAAGTTTTAAAAGAGCAAGCATTTCTCACTACCTGTGATTTAATTCTAATCCAAAATGAAAGTCCCATCGAAACGGTTGAAACCCTTATACAACAAATGGCTGATGCCTCTTGTCAAATAATATATAACCCTGCGCCCGCTCGCTCATTTAATCCACAATTGATGGCAGCTATCGATTACATCACACCTAATGAACATGAATTTCGCTTAATGTTCCCAGATCAAGAAATGGCAGAAGTTCTGGCTCAATATCCGAACAAAATGATTGTAACCTTAGGAGCTCAAGGGGCCGTCTTTCATAATGGACATGAACTTATTGAAGTCCCTTCCTATAAAGTTGATCAAATTGTAGATACTACTGGGGCTGGTGATACATTCAATGGTGCGCTCGCCTTTGCTATTGGCAACCAGTTCGAACTCGAAGAAGCAATTCGTTTTGCCAACTTAGCCGCCGCCCTATCAATCGGAAAAGAAGGGGCTCAAAAAGGAATGCCTACTATCAAACAAATGAAGGAGAGTGTATATTTTGAAAAAACATGGGATATTAAATAGTCATATCTCCAAAGTTTTATCCGATATGGGCCATACTGATCAACTAACAATTGCAGATTGTGGTCTTCCTATCACAACGCATGTAGAAAAAATTGATTTAGCTATTCGCTTAGGTGAGCCTGATTTTATCAGTGTTTTAAAAACAGTAATGAGTGATATGAAAATTGAACGGATTGTTCTCGCCGAAGAAATCAAACAATATAATCCGAATTTGCTAGCTGAAATCCAGCAATTAGTAAATCCACTTATTGAGATTCAATTTATAGATCATGACTCATTCAAGAAGCAGACCCATAAAAGCAAAGCGATCATAAGAACAGGTGAGGCGACTCCTTATGCAAATATTATTTTGCAATCAGGCGTCATTTTCTAGGGGGGAGTATTATGGAAATTCAAATGACTAATATCCATAAACAGTTTGCAGCCAACCAAGTCTTAAGAGGAGTAAACTTCGACTTAAGAAGTGGAGAAGTCCATTCACTAATGGGTGAAAATGGAGCTGGAAAATCAACTTTAATGAACATTTTAACCGGTCTATTATCAGCTGACCAAGGAAAGATTACCATTAATGGAAAAGAATCATTGTTTGATAATCCCAAAGATGCTGAAAATAATGGCGTTAGCTTTATTCATCAAGAATTGATAACTTGGCCAAAGATGACCGTCTTAGAAAACATGTTTATGGGGAAAGAACTTACCAAATATGGCCTTTTCTGTGACCAAGCTACCATGAAATTAAAAGCTAAAACTATTTTGCAAGAATTAGGTATTCAGATTGATCTTGATGCCTTGATGGGAACACTCAGTATCGGTCAACAACAACTAATTGAAATTGCCAAAACACTGATGAACGATGCTTCTGTCATTATCATGGATGAACCAACAGCTGCTTTGTCAGACCATGAAATTGATACACTCTTTTCTATAATCCAAAAACTTAAGCAACAAGGAGTCGCAATTGTATACATCTCGCACCGCTTGAAGGAAATATTTCAAATAAGTGACCGTATCACTGTCATGCGCGATGGCATTTCGATTATGACTAAAGATGTTACCAACACGGATGAGAAAGAAATTGTTCGTGCAATGGTGGGTCGAGACATTGGGGATTACTATCCGAGTAAACGTTCAGAAGTTGGCCGTACACTTTTAGAAGTTAACAAGCTAACGGTGAGTGAAAAATTTGAGGATATCTCTTTCACTTTGAAACAAGGGGAAATACTCGGTGTGTCTGGACTGATGGGAGCAGGACGTACAGAAATTATGTCGGCTATCTTCGGCTTGCTTCCGATTGAGCGCGGAACTATTAAAATTAATAATCAGCCTGTGCTTCTCTCTTCACCACTTCATGCTATTAAACAAGGAATTGGTTACTTAACTGAAAACCGTAAAGAGGAAGGCCTTATTTTAGACTTTTCGATTAAAGAAAATATTGGAATCACTGCCTTTAAAGAATTTTCTAAAAACGGTTTAATTCACACCAAGGAAGAAGAAGATTTTGTGCAGTTACTCATCGAACGTTTGGCTATAAAGACAATGGATATGCATCTACCAGTGACTTCCCTATCTGGTGGGAATCAGCAAAAAGTGGTCTTAGCCAAATGGATTGCTGCTGGAACTCAAATTTTAATTTTGGATGAACCTACCCGTGGAGTGGATATCGGTGCTAAACGAGAAATATACTTGTTGATGCGTGAATTAACCGATCGAGGTGTTGGTATCATAATGGTATCAAGTGATTTACCTGAAATAATTGGAGTCAGTGACCGTGTACTTGTTATTCATGAAGGAAAACTGAATGGCTGTCTGTCCCATGAAGAATTATCGGAAGAACGCATCATGACTTTAGCTACAGGAGGAAAATAATGGATAAAGTTGAAAAGAAATCATCGAAAAAGCAATTTGATTTAAGAAGATTAGGTCCAGTATTGGCCTTAATTGTTTTGTTTGTTCTCGTTACCCTCTTAAATCCAAATTTTATTAAAATAAATAATTTACTTAATTTGCTTAGACAAGTCTCAATTAATGCCTTTATAGCATTCGGTATGACCTTTGTCATTATCACTGGGGGTATTGACTTGTCGGTCGGCTCTGTCTTAGCTTTGTCAAGCGCGATAGTCGCATACTTAATGATGTATGGTATGAGCCCTATACTTGCTGTTTTAATTGGGGTCTTACTTGGGGGACTTTTAGGAGCAATTAATGGATTAATTATAACTAAGGGGAAGGTTGTTCCATTTATTGCTACCCTTTCAACTATGACTATCTATCGCGGGTTAACTTTGGTACTAACGGGAGGAAATCCTCTCACTAAATTTGAAGGGGGGCAATTTTTTGAATCCATTGGAAGGGGGTATTTATGGAAAATTCCAGTGCCGGTTCTTCTAATGTTGGTTGTTTTTGGCATTCTCTACATGCTTTTGCATCGCACAACATTTGGACGGAAAACTTTTTCCGTTGGAGGAAATGAAAAGGCGGCTTATATTGCTGGAATTAATAGTCATCGAGTTAAACTTATTGTCTACACTATCTCCGGGGCTTTGGCTGCCACTGCAGGTTTAATCTTAACTTCACGATTAAACTCAGCGCAACCAACTGCTGGAGTCGCTTATGAAATGGATGCCATCGCTGCTGTTGTCATTGGTGGTACAAGTATGGCTGGAGGTCATGGTCGCATCATTGGAACCTTAGTCGGCGCTTTAATCATTGGTACGTTGAATAATGGTTTAAACTTACTTGGAGTATCTAGTTTTTATCAACAAATTGTTCAAGGTATCGTTATATTAATCGCTGTTCTATTAGATCGGAAAGAAAAATAACTATATAAAAGGAGCATTCAAATGAAATCTATAAAAAAAATTACTATCGCCTTGTTCGCTATTTTACCACTTGTTCTATTAAGTCTAACTGCTAAGCTACAGGTTAAGGCAGAAGAAGAATATACAATAGGTCTAGCAATTTCCACTACCAATAATCCCTTCTTCGTCGATTTACAAGAAGGTGTTGAAGAGGCTGCAAAAGAAATGGGAGCCACTGTTAAAATTGTTGACGCACAAGATGATGCAACAACACAGCTTAATGGACTGGATGACTTAATCACTCAAGGAGTAGATATTTTACTCATTAATCCCGTTGATTCCGATGCTATAGTCCCTGCTATTAAAAATGCTAATGAAGCAAAAATTCCTGTTATTACCATTGACAGAAACGCTGCAGAAGGTGAAGTTGTTTCATTAGTAGCCTCTAATAACTTAGATGGCGGTAAGATGGCTGCTGAATTCATTATTGAAAAGATTGGAAAAGGTGCGAAAGTTATTCAATTAGAAGGTGTTCCAGGCGCTTCTGCAACAAACGAAAGAGGGGAAGGTTTTGAAGAAGGAGCCAAAGATCAATTAGAGCTTATCGCTAGTCAATCTGCTAACTTTAACCGTTCAGAAGGATTAACTGTTATGGAAAATCTTCTTCAAGCACACCCTGATGTTCAAGCTGTCTTTGCTCAAAATGATGAAATGGCTTTAGGGGCTATTGAAGCTATTAAAGCTGCTGGTTTAGAAGAAGAAATTCTCGTGATAGGATTTGATGGCAATGACGATGGCTTGGAAGCGGTCAAAGAAGGTGAATTGGCTGCAACAATCGCTCAACAACCTAAAGAAATGGGACATTTAGCGGTTGAAGCTGCCATCAATCATTTAAAAGGAGAAAAAGTTGAAGAATCCATTGCTTCTCCGTTAGAATTAGTAATTAAAGACACACTAGAAGAAAAATAATTCACTTTTCATTTAATAGTTTTAAGACCTCACGACACTTATTTAGTGCCCTGAGGTCTTCATTATTTTTTACCCACCTATATTAGTATCTGTAGCATAATCCCTAAAATCATTTTCCACTAACTCATAGTCAACACTGGATTGGCTACAACCAAGTTGGTCGACCCATGAGTCATCGTTAATCCGCAACTTTTTAAACCCTAGTAGCTCATATACATGTTGGGCCCTAGTATTTTGAAGATTAACATCTAAAATAATTTTTTGATAGCCTTGATTAAATAATTCTTTAATCAATAAACTCAGAATAATTCGACCCAGGCCTTTATTGCGATAAATTGCTTCACAAATCTTTATATGTATTTCTGCGACTTGATTCCCCAAGTTATCATAAAACATTTCACCAATTGATTGACCTTGATACTCAATGAGTAGGAGCCGACCTTTTTCATCGGTATAATTTTCAATCTTATCTTCGATTTCTTCGACTGATTTGCCTAATCCATTGGGAAAACCCAAATATTTCATTAGTTCCCCATCATTCCACCATTGACAGAGTTTGGCAGCATCTGCTATTTCTGCATCACGTATCCATAAATTTTTATACCTTACTTTCATAGAAATCCCCCATTTTAATACAGGGCTGCTTTAAATTAAACAGGCATTGCAATTGATATTCAGGTTTAACTAGGATAAGGCAAAGTAAATCTACCAGCTTTTTTAAGAGAAAGCGAATACTGGATTATTCCTTTTATCTTTTAAAACCTGACATACTTCTTAAAATTATGCCAGTCGTTGTCAAATTATGTAGGATTGATAGGGAACTTGGTGATAATAAATCAAAAACACCTAATAAAATGAGCCCACTATTAATCGCAATGGTTTGTTTAACATTTTTCTTTATTCTTTTATCTAATAAATGGCTAATTTCAGCCAATTCCATTAGACTTTCTAATTGATTATTTGATAAAACAAGATCACTTGTTTGTTTGCAAATATCAGCAGCATCATTCATAACTGCCCCTATGTCTGCAAGCGATAGTGCAGCAGAATCATTGAGCCCATCTCCAAGCATCATGACTTTTTTACCTGAACGTTTTTGTTCTTCAATGAACTGATATTTATCATTTGGTGACACTTCTGTTTGTAAATATTGAACGGATATATTATTCATAAGATTTTGAGTTCGCTCTTTGGTATCACCAGTAAGAAGCGCAACTTCTTTGCCCTTACTTTGTAACCATTGAATGACTTTGGCCGCTTGCGGACGAAGCGGGGTATCAATTAGAAAAAGACCAATTAATCTTCCGTTGTAACCAAGATAGAGTAGGTTGTATTGCTGTTCATAGTTATTAATAACGGCTTTTTGTTCTTCAGAAATAGCAATTTTTTTATCCGTCATTAAAAGATAACTACCAATGACTACTTCTTTTCCATCAATGGTTGATAAGATCCCGCGCGACGCAATATGATGGAGCTTTCCATGCATTTCATCATGGACAATAGCTTTTTCTTGGGCTTCGTTCACTACGGCTTTAGCCAATGGATGATGAATGTGTTCTTCTAAGCAAGCGCCCATTCGTAAAACATCTTCGGTTTCATAATCATCAAAAGAGACGGTTTTATAAACCTTAGGATCGGATACAGTTAAAGTCCCGGTTTTATCAAAGACAAACAGATCGATGTCATTATACTTTTCCACGACATCCATACTTTTAATTAATATTTCCTTCTCAACCGCTTCTTTAATTGCCGTTAAGTAAGAAATAGGAACCGAAAGCTTCAAAGCACAAGAGAAATCAACTAATAGAAACGATAGGGCTCTTCGCAAGGATCCAGTGAATAAATAGGTAAGAATGACACCTAAAAAATTGTACTTAACCAGATTGTCAGCTAGAGCAATATATTTAGTTTGTTGAGTGCCTTTTTGATTTTCTGATTGACGCATTAGAGACATCAATTCGTGGATACGGTAATTTAACGTGGTATTTGTAACGCGAATAGATAATTCTCCCGATTCGATCACTGTATTTGAAAAGACTTGATCTTCTTCTTGCTTAAGGATAGGGAAAAATTCTCCGGTAAGCGAACTTTCATTGACCATGGCTGAGCCAGCATCCACTACCCCGTCAAATAAAATTTCCTTTCCTTCAGACACGATTATAATGTCATTCAACTGAACTTCTTTAGCATTACGCTCAAGCTTATTCCCTTGACTGTCTAACAACCATACCGTTTTAGTAGGATCTTTCATACTGCTTTCCAAATCTGCAATTGACTTTTTATTGGTCCAGTCATTTAATTGATCACCCAATCCCATGATAAACATAATGGAACTAGCGGTTTTAGGCTGTCCAATCAATATGGCAGTTAAAATAGCAGCGCCATCTAAAACTTCCATATTTATATCCTGCGATACTAACGATTGAAGCGCTTTTTCTATATATTTAGTGGATAAATAAAGGGTATAGAGATACTGAATAGGTTGAGGTAGAAATAGACGTCTCAGCACAAACAGGCTCAGTTCCTTCGAAACAATCGCATAAGGCGTCTTTTCTTTGCGATAGGGCTCTTGTAAACATCTAATGATTTGATCTTCATTCAAACCATTTAAAAATTTGAGAGCGTGTGCCATCGAGTAATCTTTATGAACAAAGACAGCCATTGTCCTTTCATCATGATAAAAAACTATTTTTTGAATAGCTGGTTGGAGTTGAGCCTCCTCCTGAATCATTTCTCTAACGGACAACGTTAGTAAAAAAGAACACTTAACTCTTACTCGACTTTTGTTTTGATGACAAATTTTAAACTTCATTAGCGCCTGCTATATCCTCAATGCTATCGGCTTGCTCTTGCTGTTTTTGGGCAAGATAAATTTCTTGAGCATCTGACAAAACGTCATCAGTATGTTGTTTAATTGTTGATACATTCGCATCAAGCTCATCTTTTAATTGGTAAGATTTTGCGATTACATGAGCATAAGTTTCTTTAGCTTTTTTACTCGTTAAAACTTTTAACCCTAGTGTTCCAAATAGAGCTCCTCCGAGGAATAAACCAGATGATTTGCTGATTTTTGTGGCCTTTTTTAAATTCTTTAACATTTTAAATCCTTCTTTCTATTTATATTTAAATAATTATAGCACTGATAAAAGTAAGTTTCAATTAATGGGTCCAAGGCTCAATTCTTATGCGTGTCCACAAGTGATAATGTTTGCTTTTCGTTTTGACAAAACTCGTTCCCATACGCTCTGAAGTTAGACATAAATAATTGTTAAATCAAACAGATGCGCAATCATTTTATAGTAAATCAGCTTAGATTCAAATTGAGAAGTTAAAAATAGAATGACTTATCGATAGAACCAGCCATTAATAGGAGCGTTATGATGACCTTGGGCTTTTGATTCGATCTTTTAAATTATGGCCACTGCAATGGATTAGTGTGTTTTTTCTTAGATTAGGTAGTGACTTGTCCCTTAGTGGATTATTATTTTGTGGAGTAGTTTTAGCAAAACAGACCCATTCTTTGTTTAAATTCAAATAGATATACAGTTTAATTGTTAAGTACTGTTTCTTTCCTATTTTATTCACTTTTTATTTCGTTACGCTACCCTAAAATTGCAATTAGGCTTGCTGAAGTAAGCTTTGTCAATTGATCAATCTTTCACAAAAACACTTTTATTTCATTTGAATTTTTGCTAATTTTTTTTAATTCGAAAAAAATGGTTTCGTTTTCATAAAAATCATTGACTTGCTATACCCTTTTATCATACAATTTAGTTAAATAAAAATTTAGGAGGGGAAGAGATGAATTCTTTAGTCAGTTATTTTGTGAAAAATATCACTCATTTGAGTGATTTAATGTGGTCCAGTGTTCTTTTGTATATTCTTATAGCGGTCGGTATTTTTTATACTTTTTATCTTGGCTTTCCGCAATTTCGTTATTTTGGAACAGCGTTTAAAGAGACTTTTGGCGGCGTTTTTGGTAAAAAGGAAAAAGAAGAAGCCGGTACCATGTCTTCATTCCAAGCCCTAGCAACAGCCATTGCTGCTCAAGTCGGAACAGGTAATGTTGCTGGGATTGCTACAGCTATTATGGCAGGAGGACCTGGTGCTATTTTCTGGATGTGGATGTCTGCTTTTGCTGGCATGGCTACAATTTTTGGCGAGGCCGTTTTAGCTCAGAAATATCGTGAAGTGCGTGATGATAACTTTGTGGGAGGGCCTGCCTTTTATATCAGTAAAGGGATAAAACAAAAAACCTTAGGCAAATTCTTAGCCGGCTTCTTCTCAGTAGCAATTATTATTGGCTTAGGATTTATTGGGAACTTAGTGCAATCAAACTCGATATCTGCCGCTGTCAATGAGGCTACCGGTATTAACCCAATTATCGTTGGTGTTTTGATAGCAATTGCAGCTGCTTTAGTTTTTATGGGTGGTATGAAACGAATTGCTAACTTTGCCGAATTAGTTGTGCCATTCATGGCTGCTTTATATATTATCGGCGTCATCGTCGTAATGGTTCTCTATAAAGAACAAGTCGGTCCTGCTTTTAAATCGATTTTTGTGGAAGCTTTTAAACCTACATCTATGATGGGTGGAGCGATCGGTGTCACCGTTAAACAAGCCATTCGATACGGGGTCGCAAGGGGTCTCTTCTCAAACGAAGCAGGTATGGGTTCTACACCACATGCCCACGCAGTGGCCAACGTAAAACATCCTGCTGAACAAGGTTTAGTAGCGATTGTTGGTGTTGTCATTGATACGCTCGTTGTTGGAACCGCTACTGCAATGGTAATTCTCGTTACCGGCGCTCATGAAAAAGGGTTAGAGGGGGCTTTAGTCACGCAAGAAGCTTTTTCTTCCGCTTTTGGTACGTTAGGTACATCCTTTCTAGCTCTTTGTTTAACCTTTTTTGCCTTTACCACTATTGTAGGCTGGTACTATTTTGGAGAAACCAATATTCGTTACTTATTTGGTAAAAAAGGGCTTTTACCTTATCGTATTATCGTCATTTTCTTTATCGTTTTAGGATCATCACTCACTAAGAAAATCGACTTTGTTTGGACCATGTCAGACTTCTTTAACGGGCTGATGGTCTTTCCAAACATGATTGCTCTCCTTTTATTAGCGCCTCAAGCTAAACGGATTCTAGATAGCTATAAAGCGCATCAGCTCTATAACCGGGAGGATTTAAGTTAGTTTTATTAAAGTATAAAAAGGCCTCTGAAGTTGAATTCAAATCAACTTTAGGGGTCTTTAAATATAATCCAAATATCAATTCTTGTAATATTCGCAAACTATGTGTAATAAAAATCTCACTAATTTAAAAAATAGATAGGACCAGTTCTTTAAAAAAATAATTGAAAAACTCTAGCTCTCCTACTCTTTAGGATGCGGCTAGAGTTTTTAGCACAGTGCTGCCATTAAAGTTAAACCCTCACTATTTTCTCCAAGTATTTAGCAATCTAGGGAAAACATTTTAAGCTACTGATGATTTTCTTTACAAATAAATAGAATATATCCGTTATTTTACCATATGCATTTCTTCTAGTTGTGCCTCGATATTTTCTTGATCGACACCGGCTTGTAATAAAGTTGCAGCGGTATATGCTCCTTCTACGACTGGAACATCATATATTTTGATTGTTTTATCACTCATTTCCATAGCGATTTCTAGATTCATTTTTGCACTACCTAGATCATAAAAAGCCAATAAATTTTCAGCTGTGTTTTTATTGATGGCTGCTAAAGCGGTATCAAAGTTCGTCCCTATTTCGTTTTGATCAATACCACCTACTACTTGCACATCAACATCTGCTGCTGCTTGTTGAATCAAACGATGAATTCCTTCCGCAATCTCATGAACATGTGAAACAATCACAATTCCAGTTTTTTTCATTATTCTGCCTCCGCTTCTAGCATTGCGTGAAATAATAAGCCTGAGGAGTAAGCTCCTGGATCAATATGGCCAATAGATCGATCTCCCACATAAGAGGCTCGTCCTTTTTTAGCTTTTAATGGTTGCGTTGCTTCCACTGCTTCATCAATTAATTCGTGGGTTAATTGATGAGTCTCAACTGCTTCTACAACAGCTATCCATAAATCTACCATTGTTTTGTCGCCTTGTTCTGCTTTTCCACGCTTTTGAATCGTTTCTAACCCAGCTTTTAAAACACTTGCCCAGTCTTCAGCTGCCGATTCAGCTTTCATCATGCCCATAAAGGCTGACCCATATAGTGGCCCAGAGGCTCCACCGACTTTACTTAGCATATTTTTCATCATTAATTGAAGCAATTCATTCAACGTTTTTGGTTTTTCGTCTTCAATCGCTTTAATTACATGGGTCATGCCACGAGACATATTATTTCCATGGTCACTATCGCCAATAGGTGTGTCTAATTGTGTTAAATAGTCTTTTTCGTTTTGAATTTTTTCATTGAATAATTCCATCCAACGAATTCCAGTCTCTAGATTCATTTAAAAGATTCACCCTTTCATTTTATAAAATAATCTTACCAATTAATGGTATCAACTGGTGCTTCAATAGCTTTCAAATAGAATGCTTCATCTAAGCGAAGCAAAGTTAAGGATAAACCTTGCATATCTAACGAAGTCATTAAATTGCCTACTTTCGAAAACGCAATCGTTAGATTCTTTTCTTTCATTATTCTTTGCACATCATTTGCAAATACATATTGTTCCATTAATGGCGTTCCACCTAAACCATTCACGATTATTGCGAAGCGATCATTGGCTTTGGCATCAAACTCTTTTAGTAATTTTGTAAGTAATTCTTGGGATAAATCCTGTGAACTCTGCAATTTTTCTCGTCGATATCCCGGTTCGCCATGAATACCTACGCCATACTCGATTTCATCATCCGCTAAGGTAAAACTTGCTTCATCGCTCCCGGGCGTAGTGACCCCTGTTAATGCGACTCCAATCGTTTTTATATTTGGGATAAGATTTTCTGCTAATTTTTTAATCTCTCCAATGGTTTGCCCTTGTTCAGCAGCATACCCTAATATTTTGTGAACAAAGACCGTTCCTGCAACGCCACGTTTTCCCTGGGTGTAGAGACTATCTTCGACAGCAATGTCATCATCAACTACGACACTCTCTACTTTTATTCCTTCCATCTCAGCTAATTCCTGAGCCATCTCAAAGTTCATAATATCCCCTGAATAGTTCTTTATAACGAGAAAGACACCTGCCCCCTCATCTGCTTCTTTAATTGCTTGTAAAATTTGATCGGGCGTTGGAGAAGTAAAGACTGCCCCACAAACAGCTGCTGATAACATTCCTCTTCCAACAAATCCAGCATGTGCAGGTTCATGTCCGCTTCCTCCACCAGAAATAATAGCCACTTTCCCGGTTTTTTCTAAAGTTCGTTGAATAATTCCTGTTTCAGGAATTCTTTTAAGCAATTTTGAATGACTTTGTACCATTCCATTAATCATCTCATCCACAATATTTTCTGGTTTATTTATTATTTTTTTAATCACGCTAGATTCCTACCTTTTTTAAATTTATTTTGCTTGTTTTCTTGCTTTATAATCGCGACCCATCGCATCCGCTGCAATAATTGCATTTGCAACGGCTTCTTCTGTGATTTCAAAAGGCATTGAATGAATGGATTCTTCTGGGATACATGCTTTTTTAGCTACTTTTAGAATTTCTTGGTAATTAACTTCTTCGACATCTAAGTCCGCTAGAGATACTGGTAACCCAACAGAAATATTAAAGTCTAATAATTCTTCGACTTCTGATTTTGGTGCGTCTTCGAGCACTAATTGAACAAAGGTTGTAAAAGCAACTTGTTCCCCATGGTAATAATTTCCTGGTCCTTCTAAAACAGTTAAGCCATTGTATATTGCATGAGCAGCTGCTAATCCTCCCGATTCAAAGCCTAAGCCAGATAATAAGGTGTTTGCTTCTACGATATCTTCTAAAGCTTGTGTAACAACGTTCTGATCAGCCGCAATTTTTGCATCGTATCCTTTTTCTAGAACCACTTTTAAACTTTTTTCAGCTAGTGTCATGGCTGCAATTGTTCCTTTAGCAGGTCCTGTAGCCCCAGTACGATAACCATTTGGCAAACCAGCATTCACATTTGAATTGGATTGACGAGTCGCTCGAGCTTCATAATAAGTTGCCAAAGTATCGCCCATACCAGCTACTAGGAATCGACTCGGTGCCTGTGCAATAACGGTAGTATCCATCAAAACAACATCTGGGTTTTTGCTAAAGTAAGCATAATCATCAAATTGATGATCGGCCGTATATAAGACAGCAGAGTGACTCGTGGGCGCATCTTGAGCTGCAATCGTCGGGCAAATAATAATATTCTGTCCTTCCGCTACAACTTTGGACGTATCGATTGCTTTTCCTCCCCCCAATCCTACAATAACATCAGTGCCTTTTTCTTTTGCTAATTTTTTCAATCGTTCGACTTCTTCGCGTGTGGCTTCGCCACCAAAATCTCCTCGATGTAATTGAACCTTATAGGTTTCAGCTGTTTGATCCAGTTTGTCTTGTACACGATCAATATCTGCTTTATTTCCTATAACGAGGGCAGATTCACCTAAAGACTGAATATAAAATCCTAAATTCAATAATTCATCTTCACCTTGTACATACTTACTTGGACTAATAAATGCTTTTCTCATTCTTATTCCTCCTGTATCTTTTAAGCTTCTTCTTCTCCACTAAATTAATGGTAACAAGTAAGCGCTATCAATTCAACAGACAAAAACCTTCGTCTGTCCGTTTGGTTTCAGATTTGCTCTGTCGTATACTGATACTATCAAATACTGTTTTATTTTTAATAAAAGGAGTTTGCCTGGATGAAAGAAAAAACAGATACACAAGAAATCATCGCTCAATCATTTCGAGAATTAACACTAAAAAAAGAAAGGGATAAAATTTCAATCACCGATATAATGAAACAAGCAGATTTTCGTCGTCAAACTTTCTATGATTATTTTGATGACAAATATGATTTAGTTACCTGGATTTTTTCGCATGAACTCTATCAATCCATTCAATCAATAATGGATTGGCAAAATTGGGAAGAAATCTTATGGCAACTATTAACTTATCTTGAATCAAACAATAAATATTATCGAAAAATCTTCCTCGATATAAAATTAGATTCTTTTAAAGAATATTTTATTTACTCCATTAAAAAAATAATCAAACAATTAGTAGATGATTATTTCAAAGAGCAGTTTCTTTCGTTAGAAAAAAAGCAAATGATTCAAACAGCTACAGATTTTTATAGCTATGGTCTCTCTGAAAGCCTCTATCATTGGGTCTTAGAAAATTGTGAACCAAATAGTAAACACTACCATGCGATGCTCGTAAAGCTTGTAAACTGTCGAAGCAAATCGAATGAACACACTACTATTTTATCAGGGAAAGGAAAGGATAAGTAATGGCAGAATATATATTATCAATTGATCAAGGAACAACGACGACACGTGCTTTTATTATTGATCGCAAAGGAAATTATATTGGAACTGCGAGTCGAAAATTCCAACAAATTATCCCACAAACTGGATGGGTAGAACACGATCCGAATGTTATTTGGGAAACTGTATGTCATGTTATTGAAGAAGTTATCCAAAAATCTGGGGTTAATTACTCTCAAATCAAAGCACTTGGACTAACGAATCAACGTGAAACAACTGTTGTTTGGAACAAGATAACAGGTGAGCCGATATATAATGCCATTGTTTGGAGTTCTAACCAATCATTAGCTACAATTAATCAATTGAAATCCAGTAAAAATGAAGAATATATCCATAAAACCACCGGACTGATTATGAGTCCCTATTTCTCAGCCAGTAAGATTCGTTGGATTCTAGATTATCATACTGGAGCGCAGGTTGATGCTGAAAAAGGAGCATTACTTTTTGGGACCATCGATAGTTGGATTGTTTGGAAATTAACTAAAGGAAAGTTACATGTCACTGACCATACGAATGCCTCAAGAACCATGCTCTTTAATATTCATCGTTTAGAATGGGATGATGAATTACTTAAGCTTTTTAATATTCCAAAAGCAATGTTACCCAATGTTTATCCCAGCTCTCATTACTATGGCGAAACAAGTTCTGATCTTTTCCATGGAGTAAAAATACCAATTACAGGGGTAGCTGGGAATCAGCAGGCTTCTTTAGTTGGTCAACTTGCTTTTCAATCTGGACAAGTTAAAAGCACTTATGGTCAAGGAACATTTATTGTTATGAATACCGGGACTGAAGCCAAATTATCAAACAATCATTTACTGACAACCATTGCCTATTCGATCGATGGCCAAATTAATTATGCTTTAGAAGGGGCTGCTTTAATTTCTGGAAGTGCCATTGAATGGTTAAAAGAGGGTTTAGAATTATTTGAAACGATTGAAGATTCAGAAAAGCTAGCTCTCATGGCAAATCCAAAGTCTTCCGTCTATTTTCTTCCAACTTTTAAAGGAATTGAAGCTCCTTATTGGGAAACGAATGTCAGAGGGGCTATTTTAGGCATGGATGACTATACGACTAAAAGGGAACTTGTCCTTGCTACTTTTGAATCATTAGCTTATCAAGTCCATGACATTATTGATTTAATGGAATCAGATACTGGAATTGCACTGGATGTTTTACATGTTGATGGTGGCGTTGCTCAAAATAACTTACTCATCCAATTTCAAGCCGATATTCTTAATAAAACAGTTGAACGCGTTGAACGTTTAGAAACAACCGGTTTAGGTGCTGCATATCTGGCTGGATTAGCTGTAGGTTACTGGAAGGATTTAGATGAATTGAGAGCTTTAGTATCCGAGAACGAAGTTTTCCACCCAAACATGAGTCAAACCGATCGCTTTAAAAAACTGAATGGATGGCACAATGCGCTTAAAGCTGTTCGATATTATTCTCAGTTAACTCAAGATTTCTTTTAATAAAGAACACGAATGAATTTAAGTGGATTTCAAAAATAGCTAAGAAAAAGTTCTTAGCTATTTTAAGAAAATTCTTAATCTTATGTAAAATACTTTATTATTATTTCTATCCTCTCCGACTGATTGAACACCTCTAAAATTTATGGTGTCGATGGAGCCATTCGATTCATTGACACCATTTTTATTTTTTAATAAAAAAGTCAATGAATCGCTACCATTAAGTTTCCACAAATAAAGCTAGGAGCATTCACAAAACTCATTCGAATATACGAATGATTATGGAATTAAAATAGCAGTTATCTATATGCTGCATCAATTTCCAGAAATCTACTGATCACTAATAAAAAGCTCATCAACCATTGTATCTAAATGCTTTGCCATATTAAAAGCAAGTTGTAGAGTCGGATCGTATTTGTTCTTTTCAATTGCATTAATTGTTTGTCTGGTAACATTGCACTTATCCGCAAGTTGGGCTTGAGACCAACCCTTCTTAATTCTTAGTTCTTTGATTGTATTATTCATAGATTCACTGAACTTTCTAATTTAAAGACCATTTCATACGATTAAGGACATTACCAAACAAATCTTTCTAAATAATAAGAATTTAGATTCGTTGAAACCTTTTACTTGAGAGCTGCTGCAAACTTCTTCCAAAAATTTCTTCTGATATTATTAAATTCCTGACGATTTATTTCACTCGGTTTTTCAATTTCATGAAGAATGCTCATATCGTCGCGGTGCTGACTCTTTGTCAAGACGGCTAATATCCCATCGGCTTTTTGGCCTATATGATGAAGTTCATAAGGCAACTTTGATATTGGATCAATCGGTGCACGACCCATTTCCATTAGTTGAAGATTGGTAAGATTAAATCCTTTGGCTTTGTAATTTAAATCAATTTTTTGAACCATTTGTAATTTACCATCAATCATTTTGGCTATTAAGCCTGCTTTTTTATAGTGTTCATACTCCTTAATTGTTTTAATCTCTTTAATAAGTTCAACTGGATATCCTGATTCTACTTGTAAAAATGCTGCCTCTTTTATATTTAAACCAGATAACTTGGCACCTTTTAGATTTGTTAAAGCTTTTTGAAATTTATAACCCACTGAACTTGCTCCAGTGATTGATCCAAGAATTGCTCCCCATTTAAATTCGTCACTAGCTGAAAGAATGCCTGCTTTTAATGCTTTTTCTAGATTCTTTGTTTGAGCGCCTGTTAAAGCTGCTGTTGTAATGCCACTTAATCCAGCGGATGAAGATGCTAGTGTTAAAGCCGATTTAGCACCTGTCGCAAACATTAAACTCACTAGTGGAGTCCCTGATGTGACCATCGATGCTGTCACAAAGATTAAGATGACCCCTGACCCTACCGATACGTTATTAACAATTTTATTAAAAGTATCATCATAATCTTCAAATTTTTCGACAGTTGTTTCATTTGTATTACCTAAGGTAAAAACATAACGTTGGTCATTAAACATTTCATTTAAATCACTCAAAGAATAGCCAAAATAATTATTTTCTTTTGAGTTATATGCCAGTTCCTCAATATACTCTTGTGATAAATAAACAGCCTCTACATTCTCTATAAAATACGTTTCATTTTTTAGTTTTTGGATTACCTCAGTATATAGATTATCTTCTACATATCTCAGTAAATCTGGATCATCTAATCCTGTAAATTCGGGTAAGATATTCTTAAAGTCTTGGTTTTTTATTTCTGAATTCATTTCATTAGCATTAACTTTTATAAGCTCACCAAATGTATTCATAGGGTAGGAGGAAAAACAACGATTAAATAGTAATGTTATTGTCACAATAAAGGTTATCAATTTTTTCATAGTTACTCTCCCTCGTTATTTCTTCTTTTAATAACTACCCATAGAGCAATCATCAAGCTAACTATAGCTAATAGTACAATAAAAGCATTATTGCTCTTATTTTCTTCTACTTTAACAAAGGTTTTTGTTTCTTCAATTTTCTGTTTCGGATTCTTACCATCAGATGGTTTAGGTGACAATTCTGTAATCTCAGAGTTTTCTCCTAAGCGAATGTCACTTTCTAACTTATCAACCATGTCCCCATTTTCATTAACTTCTCGTCCAGCTAATAATTTCTTATTCAATTCTTCAATACTTAATTGATTCTTTGCTAATGCAGCAATATAACGATTCTTTCCAACAAAAATAGTAATGGTAGTTGGAGCTGAATCTGAGTATTTATTTTTGACAGTTAATTCATAAATACCTGGTTTATCATACGTGTTTTTTCCATTGCCTACTGTATTTGAACGTATACTACTTGAAACACTGCCGTCATCATTTTTAGTGATTTCTTTTCTTACAACATCTAAAGTTAAATACTTTGATTGAGTAAAATCAACCGTAAAACCGTTATCTGTATAGGCGCCATCCTTTAATTCAGCCCCAGATTCTATATCTCTTGGAAATGCCATTGTATTTCCATTTCTAATTGAGAAGGCAAAATTAATTTTATAATTAGTATAAGAAGGTAGAACATCCACCGATAAAATTTTTCGTGGATTGTTAATAATTTCATAATTCAAGGTAACTTCGTAGTCACCTTCTTGATAAATTTGAATACGGGTATTGGCCCGAGTAGAGGCATTTGCTGCTAAAAAATCAGTATAAATAACCGGATCAAAACTGTGCCCCTCATCATCGGTATATTTCACTATTAAAGTACCATGCTTAAAATTGGTCGGTTTAATTCCCATTGCAACATCATAGCCATTGGTATCTTCTGATATCGATAAGACAGGATTATTGTCCAATCGATTAATGTCTTGATTTAAAGTAAACCATAATTTAATATCATCACCTATCGTCTTTAAAAAGACTGGCTTGCCCTCAATCTGTTTAGCTTCCCTAGTGTATCCATTAATAGTAAAATAACCTAAATCCCAGCCAAAATGAGGATCTTTTGTATCAATTAATTCAGCTTTAGTTATGTCATAACCTGTATCACGACCTATTTTTACTTTTTCTTTAAATTCTTTACGTGGTTTATCCTTGGGAGAAGCATTTGAATCCTCAACTGTTTTCTGATCAATGGCATAAAATTTGTATTCCTCAAATTGATATTTAGTTTCAGTATTTTCAATATCAAAAATAATCAAATCAGTAGGGTCACTCGCTCTTTCTAATTTATAAGTAACCAAAATACGGTAAAATGTCCCATTTATTTGTTGAATGTCATTGGTCGTAAAGAAAGGTTTGGAGAAATCCATCTCTTCTGAAAGAATATCAGTAATTATTTGGTCTGTTTGCCAATCTTTCCCATCAAAAGAAGATTGAACAATAATGGTCCCTTTCATAATCGGTTTCTCTAATTTAAGTTTGCCAATCTTTGTGCTTTTATCTTCGATAACCTGCCATTGGTTTTTTAAATCCGTTATTTTTGATTTATTGAGCTCATAAAAAAAGCTTAAATTCCCTTTTTGTATGTGATAGTGATTATCTCCTTGATCATTAACGTCTCCATTAATAAAGAATTGCCCGATCGTTTCTAATTCACTATTTGCCTCTATGCTATTATTTCTTGATAAATCATAATTTTTTACATTTTCCTGCTCATATACTTTTCCTTCAATGATTGTACGATCCTCTGCATATAGCCTAGTATTCGGGTTTAAAAATAGGCCTAAAAATAGAAATGCCATGAACAATTTATAAAACCTAGTTAAAATCTTCATAAAAACGTAACCTTTCTTTTTAAATAGTTGGGACTAAACTGAAACAACAATTATTATAAATATATAATCAAAAGATAAACTCTTCCACCATTATTATTCTAGATTTTTTCCAAAAATGAATACAGAGTTTGTAAAGAGATATTGTTTGAGTCAAAGTTTCTTTTATCTTACTCTCCTTAAAATTTGATAATATATTTAAAAAAACCACTAACCTATCGCTGAGGTCAATCTCATTCAAATAAACCGGTAGTTTTTCTTCTAGATTTATAATTTTAACGTATTGAAGCCATAATCATTTTTACTGCTTCCTCGATTTCTATTTCCTCAGTGAGTATTTCTTCTTCGATCCCTTCAAGATAATCTTTTTCATTCCACCATCTTTTTAACTCCGCCTCACCAAACTCATTTCGTTCATCCTTAGTCCGATGTCTTCTGACTGTCTCTTTAAACGGCAACTCATAATAATAAGCAAAGATGTTTTCTGGACCGTATAGTTCTTTGACCTTTTCAAAAAGCGGTTGATACCATTTAGCGTTGAGAATTCCCTCGAGAATAGTCACTTTATTGTTTGCATAGCCGTATTCAATTATTGTCTGCAACAATTTAATTGCTTCACTACCCACGCCATCATGCACGCTCAGCATTTCCCTTCTAATAACATCTTGCGCTATCACTAATGTATTCGGTCCAATAGCTTTTTGAAGCTCTTTGGCTAAAGTTGTTTTCCCACTGCCTGAATTTCCTCTGATAACGATTAATTCGGACATACTTTCTCCCCCATAGACTTAATCTAAACCCTTATTTTACTTGCTTATCCTATCTTCTTTAACTCAAGAAGCATGTCTACTTCATGACAACCAGATTCTTCTACATTATTGACTTCCGAAAACCCAACTTTTTGATATAGATTCTTTGCTATTTCATTCCCATAGCGATATGTTGTGGTAATTACAGATGCTTGATAGTCTTCTTTCATTATTTTTAACAGTAACTTTAAACCACTATAACCTAAGCCTAATCCTTGAAAGTTTTTATCAATGGCATAATTCCAAAGAAACCAGCCTTTACTGCTAAATTGTCTAAGCATGGCAAAACCAACTAATTCGTCGTCATTAAAAATATCATAAGCTATGACGTTTTCTTGCTTACACCCGTTTTTAATTTTTTCAAGTGAAGAAATTTGGTCGATTTGTTCTTTATTTAGAGAAATTTTTATTTCATTTGAACGCATAAATTTTATACTCATTGCACACCTCTAAAAACAATCTCAATATTTTAAAACATTCTATTTTTTATTATTATCTCTAGTAAAAAAAGTGCAAAATATGGGCGGGATAAGGTAGCGTCATTTTTTTGTGTAACCTAATATAAGATTATGTAAAAATCTTCTAACTAGATAATATTATAGGCATTATATCGTCATCCCCTATAGGGGATGAAAATTTTTTTGCTTTGACCTTTTCCTTGTATTTCATCTAGCATTTTACTTAGTTCATATTGTACCAGACCAAATCCCATATGGATTCTAGAAGAAAACTTCGTATTGAATTTTGAAACATAGGTATATAGATACTTTTCTAAAGATCTCTCATGGGGAAATGGTTCTTTTACTTTGGCTTTTCTTTAAGGAAGAGGAGAGATAAGCTCTCTATTTCCTTAATTTGCTTTTATGACCCAAAATCTTAGTGAAAACAAATTCCCTTAATAACCTATCTATTTCTCTTACATTTTTTATGTTTTTTGTATACTGGAACAAATTATTCAAGACATCTAAACCTTCAATTATTTTTTATCTTCTGAGTTTAGAGTATCAACTATATTTTGATATTTAGTCTTCAAAAGCATTTTTACAATATCTTCAGTTAATGGCTTATACTCAATAAAGGCATCAAATCTTCCAAATACTGGTTCACCAAGGGTAGATTTTATATCTCATAAATTTAAGAAGTTAGATGTACAGATGATAATACTATTTTGCATATCAAAACTGTAATTTTTATCCTCATATCTCCCTTCATCAAACATCTGATAAAAAGCACTATAAAAAATACTATTTGCTTTATCAAATTCATCAAACAGAAGTATTTTACTTTCACGCTCTAACAAATCTCTTGCTAGTGAAGCTTCTGCATGATTTCCACCAAAAACATAATCAGCAAAAGACTTGTTTTGGTACATAGAGAGCTGTTTTCTAAATAATTTTTCTCCCATTATTTCTGATAAAAATTATGCTGTTTCTGTTTTACCAACGCCTGACGAGCCGTATAGCATGCTGACAACAGGTTTGTTTTGATTATAACTCTTTGCTATCTTATATAAATAAATACTAATTTTCCCTTTTGCCTGCTCCTGACCCAGTATCCGATTATCAAAACGGTCTTCAAAATCCCAAAACTGAGCTTCTTCCATCTGTTTATAAGCATGCTTTGAAACTATTATATCTTCACTATCATATGTTCTTTTTAGTTGATTCAAAATAGAGACTGGAGGATTTTGAAAATACATATCTTTAATGTTAAATTTTTTAACAAGCCAACAAAATTATTTATTCCAGATTCGGTAATCCCTGCATATTCATTTGTTCTTGCAACTAAAGTACCTACTTGTGTTTTACCTTCAACTTTCTTTTTCTAGTCAGACATTTTAACATTAATTTCTTTATTTTTACTGTCTGACTCTGAAACCAACCATGTTAATGATTTTGGCCTTTTATCCTTGGGAAGCATTATGTCAAATTCCTTTGTCGTCCCATAAAAAACTTTAATCATGACTAACTCCAGCTAAGATTACATCATATACATTTACCATATCTTTATCTGATTCCATTTCTTCCTTAGCAAGCAGATAACCATCTACACTATCATCTATTTTAAACTCAGATTCAATATTTAGTTTATCTAATGGCATTTCACCAACTTTAACAGCCTGATACGTTAAATTCATTTTGACTAAATCTGCTAATAAATAAGCATTATCTTTTCCTCTTCGTCCTTCTTCTTTATAAGTTCAAAATAGCCCTTCTCTTTCTCTATTGTCGAACCCATGAGTTGAGCATTGATCTTCAACTCACCAGCAGCCAAGCTTCCCTCAGTCATAGTCATATAGGGAGTAAACAATTTGAAATAAGTTAAAGAGTTAGAATATAGGTAAACATTTACGTTTTCAAAGATTTCTATGCCAAATTTTTCGAGTGGCAGTTCTAGATAATCAGTTAGAGTAGTGTTATTAATGACTTGAGATATCAATTGTTCACTACTCTTTCCTAAACCAACTCCACCATCAACATTAATTTTTGCTTTAAACAAAGTTAAGAAACTAAATGTAGTCCCTATCTCTGTATTAAAATTCGCATTTGACTCTATTTTATTTTCTTTTACACTCTCTATTTCTTTAAGAATTTTCCCCTTATTAACCATATAAACCAAATTTGTTACACTTGGTTCATCAAAATATATAATTCGATTAAAATCTAGAATATTCGTTTTATCCTTATTTTTATCTTTTGTGATATATCCTCACTTCTTTTTATTCTCTAAAAATTCCTTTTATCATCGCCACAATATCATCATTTTTGAGTTGTTTTTTAAATACTACATTGACCCCTTCTTCTTTCATAGCTTCAAAGAATTTTTGAGCAGATATAATGCGTAAGTCTTCATCTTTTCTCAAGGATTTTTCGTCTTTCATATCCTTGGTTTCAACAATGAAATTTATTTCAGCTTTTCCATCTGATGAATTGATGACATACATAAAGTCAGGACTTGTTGTTCCTCCAGTAAATAGAGGAATCTGAATTGATCTACGAGGGATTTTCCCAAACACTAATACTTCATCAATATCACTGCCCATTAGTGTCTGTCTCTCCTTCGGACTATCATAGATAACCGTATCATAAATAAATCTTTCAGGTACATCCACATTGTCATCTCGATAAATTCCTAAAACTCCTTGAGATATTTGATCAATAACCTCACCTTTGTAATCGGTCAAGCTTGTTTCCCTTGTATCTATATTTAGTAGTTTGTAAGAAAATTTCTTAAGTAGCTTTTCATCCAGCCATTTATTAAATTGCATAACGATTAAGGAGACCCCCTTTGTCGTAAAAATACGCTCATCTATATCTCCCTTATCTTCTTTAAACTTACACAAGCTTTCATGAACGATATTTACAGATAGGCCTAACTGTCGATTTATTTCTTTAAGAAAATCCCCATAGGTAATCTTATCTTCTACAAAGTAATAATTAGCTACCCTTTCACGCAGAACAATTTCTCCATCCACTGACTCAGTTCTCATAGATTTTACATCCACAGTTGTATCTCGATAAATATCTCCTTCTAAAACCTTATATAAAGCTTCTCCTAACTCTTCTTTAGGAATATCTTCAAATTTCAAATAGTATTTTTGGTTTACTAACTTCCATAGATTGCTAATATCTTTGAACTTATCCTTACGCACTTTTACAAAATTTTTCTTCTTAGTGCCATCAATAATTTTATTCGGTTGTAAGTTACTAATTGCCTCAGGATAGTCATTATATAGTTCGTCTAACTTTTCTTTTTCAATATTTCCTTTAAAATCAATATATTGTTTCATAAGCATTTGACTAAAGATTTCGTTTTCACTCTTATTTCTAATTCTAGCAATCTCAGAAAGGAAAGCTTTAATATTCATATTTTGACCTGGTGTATCTGATTGTATTTCACCCAGTAGCTTACTGGCAAATCCTTTTTCTGAATAATCTATCAGATACCTTAAATAAAATTGCTCATCTGCAATACGTCTTCCTTTTTCATCAACAGGCAGTCTAAGTCCCCTACCCACTTCTTGAAGTTTACTGATTTCAGAACCTGATGAACGCAGTTTTACAATTTGAAAGACATTAGGATTATCCCAACCTTCTTTTAGCGTCCATTTAGAGAAGATAAATCTCATGGTATTCCATTGTCCCTTTTCATTATGGAAATTTAAGAGATATTCCTTGTCCCTTAAAATCTTATCCACTTCATTTTTTATATCTTCTTCAGAAGTAGAATTATCCTCACTAAAATACCCACCATTGGTTTTTGATATATCTGCTAGAGAGGCCTCAAGGTAAGATTTATATTCAAGTAATCTTAGATCATTTGTTTTTTCCATACTTGCTATCTTATTTTTAAGGCTCTGGGATAAAATGTTTTCAAACTTAAGCCTTAAATGGCCAGATCCACCCTCTTCATCACGATAAGACCTAACTGAGTCAATAAAATAAAGGCTGAGGGTTTTTATTTTGTTTCCTCTTAAGAAGTTTTCTTTTTCTGTTTCCAAATGATTGTAAATAGACTGTTTTAACATCAATTCCTGATAGGTTTCGGTATAAATACCCCCATAGACAATATCACCTTTGGCTAGGACTTGACCATTAGACAAGGTCACCCCATAGTTAATGGCTTCATCAGAAGTCGGGCCAATTTCTTCTATGGTGATTCCAGAGAATTCTTCTCCGAAGACGGATAAATTATCTCCCTTGACTAGCCCTTGCGTTTTTTTAGTCTCCTCATCTCTTAAAACACAAATTTTTGGACTCCTCTTAAAACTCATTAGCTTCAGCTTGGTTTCATTTTCCTTTTCCGCCTCAATCATAAAGGTCTCAACGCCCTTAACTAAATTTTGATTAAAGGCCTGGCTTGAACCAAGATTAAATATCAAATTATTAAAGTCCTTATCTTTGCTGCCTTTCTTATCTGGAAAAGTCGCACCAAAACGGATGACACACTGAGGTTTTAGCTCCTTTAACATTCGTTTATAGGCCTGATTTTCTTTTTTAAACCTGTGCGGTTCATCAATAATTACAATCGGTCGAGTAGACCTTAAAGTTTGATAAGGCTGAGTAAAGTTGCCTAAAATCGTTTGGTCATAGTCATCTTTAGCCATAGTAGCATTGGACAAAAGCATTCCTGAAGTCATAAGAAGTACAGAGAATCTATTTTTTTCTAAACTAGTCCCTCGAGCAAATTCAGAAATAGCTGTAGGAAACATTTTTCTTCCCTTAGTCCTCTTCTGAGGCTCTAAAACAGATAGATCTAAACTTTTATTTGGATATAAATCCTGAAAATGTCTCCTACTATAATCTGCCTCTAGGAAACTCTTACTTCCTTCTCTGATAGGTGTAGAAGGAACTAGGACGATAAATTTGTTAAAGCCATAGAGACTATTTAATTCATACATCATCCTTGTATAGCAGTAGGTTTTTCCTGTTCCTGTTTCCATACGGATATCAAGACCTAGATAATCCTCTTCATCTTTTCCTCTCCATTCTCTAGGTATTACCTGCAAGTCTTGGTAGCCACGCCATAATTCTTCTATATTTTCTTTTAATTTCTCATCTTCCAAATCAATAATAGGGTTTTGAAAAAGCTCTTTAGTTCTTGTAATCCTAATATCTCCAAAGGCCTTTCGAATAGCCTTTAAAAAATCTTCTTGATGAGGAAGTATAGATAACTCAATTGTCATATTAAAACCTCTCAATCAAACTTACATTTTTATTGTTTCTTAAGACCTTTAGGTTCTTTCTAAGCTCGTGAAGCACGTTAAATTGGACAGAATGAACATAGATAACTAGTCTTGTAATGTCTAGTTCTTCATTTTCTATTCTCTTAATAAGACTCATCACATCTTCATCTGTCAGTCCTTCGTCTATAATGTATAAGGACTTTTCAATTTTACTTGCCTTATAATTATTAAGCTTATATTCTTCTGTACTTTGACTAAGGCCATAACCATCTCCATT
Organism: Facklamia sp. P12955; assembly: GCF_050409565.1. Taxonomy (NCBI): domain Bacteria; kingdom Bacillati; phylum Bacillota; class Bacilli; order Lactobacillales; family Aerococcaceae; genus Facklamia; species Facklamia sp. P12955. The sequence continues at coordinate 2,549 of NZ_JBNUPF010000016.1, read as the reverse complement.
CAGCCATGTGGCTATGATGCTTTCCTTACCTGAAGAATGTTTATTATCAAAGATAGAAACCATATCATCTGTTATTAGCTTGATTTCTGGTTCAAAATTCTCTAGATCTACTAAAGTTTTTTCTTCCGGTTTTTCTAAATAATATAACTTATATCCATAATCAAGATCTGCATTTGTTTCTTCTTTAATCTTTGCAGCTGCTTTTTCTATTCGTGTTCTGCCAACTTCATCAATAGTACTATAACCTGCTTTAAAGGCTGGTTTATTCTTTTCAATCTTTTCAGGCAATTGAACCATGATATATTTACGACTACCACCATCTTCAGCATTTACTTGCATCACTGCATCCGCAGTAGTTGCTGATCCTGAAAAAAAGTCTAGAACATAAAAATCATCATCGGTAGTGGTTACATTCAAAATGCCTTCAATTAATTCTATTGGCTTAGGTTTTGAAAATAGATTTTTATTCCCTTCGAATAAATCACTTAGTCTTGCTGATCCTTTTTGATTGGATCCAAACTCTGAATGATTCCACCAGTTATTAGCACATTGTCCTTCTAGTTCTCTTTCCTTTTTGAAAATCTTTTTTCTTGGCCAACCTTTACCACCATTCGGAAAATAAATTCTATTATCTTTAAGTAATTCAAGATAGTTTTGTTCGTGCCCCATCCACTCCTCTTCTAATAGTCTGCCGTCAGGAGTTGTTATTTTATATCTACTTCCTGATTGATCTGATCCTACTTTCCAAGGCTTGCTGTTCCAAGGGCCACGAGGATCATTGTCCGGATTAGAAAAATCTCCCGTAAGACCTATTTTACCCACACCATATTCTTTTAAAGCTATGTTATTTTTAGCATATATAAGTATATGCTCTGCTACTAACCCAATCATTTTAGTTCTATCATTGGGCTGATTAGTCCTCCTCCTCCAGTGAACATGGCCTTCAAAATTCTCTTCACCGAAAACCTCATCACAAATTAATCGTAAATTCCCTTGCTCATTGTCATCAATTGAAATGAATATAACTCCATCCTCTTTTAACAAATCTCTAGCCAAGACAAGTCTTGGGTACATAAAAGTAAGCCAGGCAGAGTGAGTACTCTTACCTGCAAGGTCAAGGATTCTCTGGGCTTCCTCCTCAGTGATTCCTATGTTTCTAGACATTTCTTCTGCACTAAACTGAAACTTATCAGGATAGACAAATCCATCAGATCCAGTGTTATATGGAGGATCGATATAAATACACTTAATTTTACCCCCATACGATCCTAGTAGATGCTTTAGTGCATCTATATTATCTCCTACAATATATAGATTCTCACTATCTTTATTTTCTTCCTTTGAGTTGTGGTCTATATCTGGAGCAAGATAAGTTTCGGTTTCTAATGAGCTTAGGTACTTAGCATAGGACTTACCTAAAAACTCCAAACCATAGCCCTCTTTTGAAATGTCAATTTCTTCCTCCTTTAATAAATCCTGAAATTTATCCAACTCAAATTCCCCTTCTTTATTAAAGAATTGTGGAAAGTTTTCTTTTAATTTTATTAATTCCCTACTGTTAGGTCTTATCTCTTTATTGTCTTGAATTTTTTTACCTATCATGCTTATCCTCCCTATTACCTATCTCAATAATATCTTTAAAATCTACATCTAGCTTTATACAAATCCTATATAAAACTTGCATGCTAACGAATTCTCCTTTTGTCATCTTGGCTACAGTTGCTGGTGATAAACCTACTTCTTCCATCAATTCTTTTTTGTTCATGCCCTTGTCTATCATGACTTTCCAAAGTCCATTATAATTAATTTTCATTATCTCCATCCTTAACTAATTAGTTTTTATTTGAATTATTAGTATATATATGCGAAGTTTTCATATAGATTATTATATCATACCTTTATATACATTTTTAAAGCTCATCATGGTTTGATTGAGAAAAAACGGTGCAGTTCGAAGACCACACCGCCAATCTTATCTTTCTGTTTCTATTTTTTTATCTGCCTTTTCCGAGTCTTTGCCCTTATCCTCTGTCTTGCACTTCTTTATAACTCCAAGGATGGATTCTTTTTTAGGACTTTTCTCCTGGCCTTTCTCTTTTGCTTTTAAGAGCTTTGATGATAGAACCCTTATGTTTGTGTATTCTTTTCCATCAGCACCTAGTGTGTTCTTTGTTTGCCCAAACACTCTCATAAAATCTCCCTGTTTAAGGTTTTCCATTCCTTTTGCTTTTTCGCCATAAGCTAAACAAGTGTGGTAATTCTTCCCTCCCTCCTTGTCATTAGAAACCAAGGTAAAATTAGCCACCTTAAGTTTCTCTCCTTGATTATCCTTTATCTCTAATAGTTCCGGATCTTTGATAAGATTTCCTACGACATTGATTAAGTCCTCTCTTTATTCTTTTATCGTAGCTTCTTCCAGTAAACCTTCTTCTTTATATTCTATAATAAATAGGGTTGATGGAAGAAAAACACTTCCTTCCACCCTATTTTTTGGTACACAAAAACACAGAAGTCCGATCTATTAAAAGTGGTAACTAAAATAGAAAGGA
>NZ_JBNUPF010000015.1:0-57158 GCF_050409565.1 Facklamia sp. P12955 | reverse complement strand
CGGACATGATTGATTCTAAAGCTATTTTCATTGACGGCACCCATGTTAAAGCTTGCGCTAATGGTCGGAAATATACGAACGAAGAAGTACTTATTCAAGCCAAATGGTTGGCGGATGAAATGCTAGAAGCTGTCCAAGAAGATCGTGAGATCCATGGAAAAAAGCCTCTAAAAAATACAGAAAAGGAGTCCTCAAAAAAATCCCAAAAAATCAGTCCGAATGACCCGGAGGCGGGGTGGTTTCATAAAGGAGACCATAAACAAGTTTTTGCCTATAATATTCAAACGGCCTGTGATCGAAATGGATGGGTATTGGGTTACAGCGTTCACTCAGGAAACACTCACGATACACAAGCCTTCCCATCACTATTTGAAAAGATTATTCCTTTTAATCCCGCTTATCTCATTGCGGATGCTGGGTATAAAACACCCACAATCGCCCAATTCCTATTAAAACAAGAAATTACACCGGTGTTTCCTTATACACGGCCAAGACGTAAACCCGAGAATAGAGATATTATTTACGATGAATACTATGACTGTTATTTGGATGAGAATAACGTCGTATATCGTTACACAACGACGAATCGCAAAGGCTACCGCGAGTATAAAGCATGCGGACACGAAAAAAGTAAACGAGTCATTACGCGTCACGTTTGGCAGGAAGCCCTTGAAACATGCGAAGATATTAGGCATTCAGATGGCATGCGAGAGCTTTATAAAGAACGTAAAGAATCAGTAGAAAGATTATTTGGCACTGCCAAGGAGCATCATGGCTTTCGATATACGCATTTAATTGGAAAAGCCTTGATGGAATTCAAAGCAGGGCTGACTTTTGCTTGTTTAAACATGAAGAAATTGGCAAACATATTGGAGATGAGAAGCTAAAAAGGCTTCGCTTTTTTTATTTTCATGTGATTTATAACTAAAATAAAGACAACCCCTTTATTTGAGATTAACTCACAAAGGGTTTGTCTTCAGTCTGAAGCTCGCCCTAGCAGGCGAGCTTTTTAGCTATTGGCTCACTTGTCGTCTAAATTCAAAGTGATAGTATTGATAGTGACAATGATAGTTCAAGACAGCCCCTACAGCAGCTGATAAGCTGAAGTCGATAGAAAGCTAGATTCCAACTGCATGATGGTCAGGATGCTTTGAAGAAGGATCCAAAACCATCCTGCTCCACAATATTTTTATAATCTTTATTAAGAAATTCCCTCTCATTGTATCTTGTCTGTGTTTTAGCAAGACCCCAATCAAATTCGCTTTTTATTGATAGTTATTTTAAGTATTTAAAAAAACTTCAATAATTGAAGGCATAAGTTACTTATCTTTTAAGTTTATCTACTCGTATGTCTCATCGGCTATATCATACACAATTAAAATTGATCAGACCTGTTCGTCTGCAGCAGCTGGATTTACCAAGCTGAAGCGGTAATCGCCTTCCAACCCTTTGGCAATTTCATTATAAGCAGCTTTTAGTTCTTTCTTCATCTTCTGCCATGCTGGCAAAACATCTGGATGGCCTGCCCCTAATAAATTAATTGAAGCTTTGAAATCTTCATCTGTAAGAGTAATAGTAAAAGTTTTATCTCCTTCCTCAAAATCAACCCTTAGAAAACCTTCATAATTATCTCTTAAAACGAGTAAGGCCGTCTGCTCCTTCAGCAAATTACTTAGATGTTGTTCGCTCTCTGCACTAGAGATTAGCGTGGTTTCCAACTTTTCTAGCGAAGAAAATGCCTGTGTTTTCTGATTAATAGTCCTATCTTGTATAGTTATCATGTTCGTAAATATAGACAAAGAGATGAAGAACAAATGCTTAAAAGGATAACTAGCCCTAAAAGCATTTCCAACAGCCGGCTTAATTTTTTGAAGTTTGAGTGTTTCTCATAGAAATAGCTCCTTTAATAAAACAATCAAAAAATTTGAAGCAGCGTAATTTTAGAAGAGAAGTGTAACATTTTTCTTCACGCTTTATTATCTGTTCAACAAAATCTTTCTATCGCACGTAAACTTGTGGAACATAAATTTTATATGCGAACAAGTCAGCTCCACCTGTAATTATACCGAATTACAATAAGCTTCAGCTAGCTCTTTATCATTAGGTTGAAGAAAGCCGGTTCGAGAAGCATCTATCAAGTGAAGAGAGTTAATTATTTGATGATAGTCATTGCGTTTATCAATTATGCGTTTATATTCAGTATCAATTGGAAGTCCCTTATAATCAAAATCTGTTAGCTTATAATCATTGTTTTGTAACATATGTGTATAGCCTAATTAATTAATAAAAAACCTAATCGTCAGTAAGTCTACTAACCATTAGGCTTATTAGAAAAAAGAGGCTCTATAATAAATAGGATGGAAGGAAGTGTTTTTTCTTCCATCCACCCTATTTGACATAGAGCCAAAAAAGATAAGTATCCTTAAATTAAAAACATACTTTCAGTAGTAGTCAAAAGACTATTCGCTTATATGTAAGAAATCCCATGCGAATTGCGCATGTAGGGCTGCACCAAACTTCAAATAGTCTTCATCAATATTGAATTTTTCATGGTGAGGGAAATAAATTGTATCTTTCTCTTCATTGCTATAACCCATCATTGCATAAGCTCCAGGTGCTTCTTGGAAGTAATATGGCATGTCTTCTGATCCCATCATGATTGGGCCGTGAACGTTCTTTCCAGGTCCAAAAACTTTTTCAGCTGCTTTAGCAGCAATTTCAGTGATTCTTTCATCATTATACAAACTAATTGTACTTTCTTCAATTTCAACATTGATTGAAATATCATAGATTTTTTCTAAGCCAGCAGCCAAATCTTTAATCTTATTATGAATAATTTTTCTTGTCTCTTCATGTAAATAACGCATAGAGATATCTAGTTTAGTATATTTAGAAATAACGTTTGCTTTAGTTCCTCCGTTAAATTTACCTACCGTTAGCACAATCGGAGACTGTGAATTCACAAATTTAGTGATCATTGCATTGAGTTGAGTCACAAACTCTGCAGCAGGTAAAATCGTATCTTTTGCTTTATGAGGCATGGATCCATGTCCAGAAACCCCTTCAAAGCTCACGTAGATTGTATCGCACCCTGCCATCCGATAACCAGATGTTATGTCATATGTTCCTACTTCGATAGGCATACCATGCATTCCAAAGACCGCATCGACACCCTCCATTCCTCCATCAGCTACAACCCTTCTTGCTCCTGTAAAGGTTTCTTCCGCTTCTTGAAATAATAAGCGAACTTCTCCTGGTAATTCTTCTTTAATATCTGTCAACATTTTTGCAGCACCTAATAGCATCGACATATGACCGTCATGCCCACAAGCGTGCATTTTTCCATCTTCTTTAGAAGAGTATTCAGCTCCCGATTGTTCTAGAATAGGCAAGGCATCAATATCCGAACGCAATGCAACCGTCTTACCGGGCTTCCCACCTTTAATATGGGCAACCAAAGAAGTTATACCAACCTTTTCATAAGGTATCCCTAACTCCTCCAAACGCTTCATAAGATACTTTTGAGTCTCAAACTCATGTTCACTTAATTCTGGATACTGATGTAAGTATCTTCTCGTTTCGATTATTTGAGTTTCTAATTCTTTGGCTTTCTCAATAAAGTTCATTATTTATCCTCCTTAAAATCTAACTAATTATTAAAATGTCAATTAAAATCTTTTATTCCTTATTGTTTGACTCTACATCATTTTTGGCCCTATACAAGGAATAAGCAATTCCTAATAAAGCGACTATACCTACATCAGCTGATGAAATTAATTTATATATACTTTCTGGTAAAAAATTTGGTGAGAATTTAATGAAAATCATAGTTGCTACAGCAATTAAGACTAAAACCATTAAATTATTTTTCTTAACCTTGGAACCTAACGTTATCATCATTGCTCCTAATACTCCTGGTAAGGCAAAATCAAAAGAAGCTAAGATGGTAGGTGGTAAGCTATTGATAATCGTTTGACCAGCTACCATGACAATGCCCAAGATGAAAAGATTTGTAAGTGTTGAAGAAATAATAGCAAATATCCCAGCTACTTCAGCCTGTTCAGATCCTGGTTTTAAATCAAGAGCGTCTTGTGTAGCAGCGATGACTGGCATACGCATATTCCCAATATTACCAGATAAAAATGACATATAAGTACCCGCTGGACCAAGAGTGGGGAAATAGGATATCGGCTCTACGAACCAAATAACTCCCACGAACCCAACAATCGAAATTAATCCAGAAATGATATCTGCAATGTCAGGATAATGACCTAATACAAAGGTTAAGTAGGAGGGAATCATTAAAGTTGAAATTAATGCAATTGCGATTGTTACCCTTCCCCAAAAATGTATGGACTTTTGAAAATTACTTGATAAATTTTTATTATTTTCCATTTTTCTCTCCTTAACTTAATATGCTTCCAACAATCATTGCAGCAATAACTGAAAAACCCATAGACCATTCCTTCAACCACTTTTTAGAACGATCTTTTTCAACGATTTTATTAATAGCAACAGTGGCTAAACCTCCGGCAATTAATGCCGCCATAGGAGCAATCGAAGAGTTTTCTTGTAAAATTCCCTTATTGATGACTTCTTTATAACCTAGGGTGAAAAAGATAATAAAAGGTGCAAAGACAGACATGTAAGCGATGGTTAAAGGGTTGGCTTTTTTCATTTTTTCTTGGATACCATCTATTCTTTTAGTAGCAAAGAAGACCACAACCAGCCATCCTGCTCCTCCTAAAGTCATAACCCAAGCAGCAGCAGATAACATCTTAGGCATAAACTCTGCTGTACCAGCAGTTCCCCCACTACCTATCTGAGCTGAAATAATTTCAAAAGCAGCCGATCCGATAATTCCTATTCTTGCGAAGGTAATTGGTCCTCCAATCCGAGAAATTAAGGCGATGGCTACCGCAAAAACAGCAAAAGCTGGACCAATCGTTCCTATAATTCCAATTTTAAATGATTTCTTTACCTCTTCATTACTTAATAAATTAGTGTTTTTAACGTGATTCTTTGCAAGACGATAAAAAATAAAGGATTGAATGATTACAGTTGATACAATAATAATCGCTAAAATCCACATCACCAAACTATTGGCAATTTGCATTGTTTCATTCATGTGTATTCTCCGTTTCTAATAAAATTTTAACTTTAAAGCGCTTTATAAAGTAAATAAAGTATAACATTTACACTTTTATAAAACAACAATAAATTACATGAAACGAAGTCCGGATAGTTGTGCAGAATCAACAAAACTCTGATTGATAGCGTTTGTTTTTGATAGTTTGCTAAGGTGTTTTGAATCAAAATTGCTATTTTTTATTTCAACGCTCATAAAATATTTATTTGCCATCAGCATTGCTCAAAAAGCAGTGAGATGCCAACGTCAGCTGTACTTCTCCCATTTGAAGAAAGCTATTGGCCTTATTTGATGACAATCACTATTTTACCCTTAGCATGGTGGCTTTCACTGATTTTATGAGCCTCACTTAAGCCATGAGCCGTCAATGGGAATTCATGCCCGATATAAGGTTTAACTTGGCCCTTTTCAATTAACTCAGCTAGTTTGGCTAAGTGGTTTCCATTCGATTTGGCCGCAAGAGCTTCAACCGTAATGTTTCTTGCTTTAGCTTTTTCCTGGTCGGCTTGACCCACGGTAGAAACAATTCGTCCGCCGTCCTTTACGAGAGCCAAACTTTTAGCTAGTGTTTCGCCACCCAAGGTATCTAAGACTAAGTCTAAGTCTTTAGCCACCTCAGCAAAATCAGTGGTTTTATAATTAATGAAGCTATCAACGCCCAGCTTTTTAAGCATGTCTTCATTCTTACCACTGGCTGTTGAATAAACATATGCACCAAAACTTTTAGCGATTTGAATAGCAAAGCTGCCTACACCACCCGAACCGGCATGAATCAGCACGTGGTCACCTTCTTTAACTCGACCAAACTCCACCATGGCTTGCCAAGCAGTTAGACCCACCATTGGAACAGCGGCCGCTTCTTTAAATGTTATATTTTTCGGCTTATGGGCAACTAAACTCTCCTTAACCGCCACATACTCAGTGTAGGTTCCACTTTTTAAAGAGGAATTGGCAAAGACTTCATCCCCCACTTTGAATTGAGTAACATCTTTACCTATCTCCACCACTACTCCGGCAGCATCCAGTCCCAAAATAATGGGAAAGTCAAAAGAAATTACTTCAGCCATCTCACCTCTTCGCACCTTGGTATCAAAGCGGTTGATGGATGTGGCATGCAATTCAATCAAAACTTGATTGTCTTTAAGCTGCGGTTTAGGTAGATTGGCTTCTACAAATTGATCGGTATCGCCGTATTGATTGATAACAATGGCTTTCATATCAAACACTCCTTCTATTTTCTAGTACTGGAAAGATTCCATCTCTCTTTAGTAATAGTTTAGCACAGGACTGTTTGAACCCCCTAAAGGGATGCTTACAGACCATAAAAATTGAGCATCTAGCGTTTAATCCAGTCCAGAATTTTGTGTAAAATAATGAAAACAATCTTAGAATTATATAAAACTTAATGTAAGATAAATAAATAGGGCTGAAGATAAAGTTGTCTTATCCTCAGCCCTATTTATTTAACTTTTAAACCACCAGACTTTTATTGTTTAAACCGTCGCATCAATCGTTCCAATTAACGACTGCATTGATTTGAAGAATTAGGGTCTATTATATGCCTCAAAGGTCTGCACATTAATGATTTTATCATTTTCAGTAATCAATGTTGTGTGTTCATTTCTTATAATTTCAATGGCTTCTTCTTTCGAAATTTCTTGATTATGAATGGGAGTTCCCATCCCTTCCCAATGGGTGAAACGAATAGGTTTAGTGGCTTGTTTGATTTGATCAATCACTTCTTCTTCTGAAACATTGGTCCCTAAATCTGTTGACGTATAATGAATCATTTGAACAACCTCCTTTTTAAGATAGTATATCACAGAGTGCAAACAAAACGTATAGTTAATGGTTTAAATTTTAATTATTTTGTGCCCTAACTGATCCTTGATATTGAATGACACTCTTTATTATTGACCGAACACTAACAATGGAGTTGGTTAACCTATTACTTATGATTTGAGTTGAAATCTTTATATTAGACAATACCTGCGTCCTATTAAGAAGACTCAAATTCTTGAGCCCCCCAACGGTCAAACATAGATTAAAAATCTGTTTTAAGATTATTTAACATTCAATTGCCCTAATAAGACGACCTTTATTTTTTTAATAAGGTCTCCATTTAGAATTTATGAAACAAATATGCAATAAAAGGAAGAAAAGCGAGTAAATTAATTATTATTAAAATAATACTGATACGCTTATTAATTGTTCTCTTGTAAGGATCTTTTTCTTTATACCATTGATAAATCGCAACCATCATTAAAACTAAAAGAAATATTAAGAAAACAACAAACAATTTTGTAGAAAGCATCCCATTCCCCCAGAAAAAAATTTTTAACTGAAATATTCGCTTTCAATGCACAATCATACTAAATTTCTAACGCTAATTAACTATATAAAAATACAAGAACTCTTTCAACTTTTTTAAAATAACCTTAAAGGAACGTCCTTCTTGACAGTCTTTTTCTATTAAAACCTTTCATTTTATAAGCAAACCAGCTTATTTTTTTGAGCGAACTCAATCAGATTGATCGTCCTCTCCACAGCTTTGGTTAACAGTTGTTGACTCAATTCCATTGCTCGCTCCAATTCCATGGGGCGATCAACAATAGGTATTAAGGCGAGTAAGTTCTCTTCAGGAAGGGCAACTTGTTGACTATCAATCTGTCCAGCAAATAACAAGACGGGTACCTGATACTTTTTAGCCAAACGACTGATTCCAATAGGTACTTTGCCACTGAGGGACTGATCATCGAATCTACCTTCACCAGTTATAATCAGATCGGCTTCTTTAATCAATGCGTCAAGGTTCCCTTTTTCAGCTAATAAGAAAAGCCCATTTCTATATTTGGCTCCAAAAAAGGTCGATAAGGCAAAACCTATCCCTCCTGCTGCTCCGGCCCCTTCTAAATGTCGATAGTCTTTTTTTGTGGCCTCTAACAATAGGTCGGCGTAATTTTTCATCGAAGCATCATAAGTAGGAAGGTCTTTAGTAGCTAAGCCTTTTTGTGGCCCAAAGACATAGCTTGCTCCTTTAGGACCTATTAAGGGATTATTTACATCAGAGGCAAGTATTAAATCAACCTGCTTCATCCGTCGATCGATACCTGACGGATCCATACTTGCTACTCGATTCAACTCTACAGGTAAAATGGGCAACTCTTGCTGGTGGCTATCAAAAAATTTTAAGCCTAGCGCTTGAAGTAAGCCCATTCCTCCGTCAACGGTCGCACTACCACCTAAACCAAGAATAATCCTTTCAGCACCAAAATCAAGTGCTTGTATCAGTTGTTGACCTACCCCATAGCTAGTATGGCGCGTAGGGTCTAAGTTTTTAGGGTCGGCATGAATAATACCTGCTCCTTGTGCTACTTCTATAATGGCTAATTTTTCCTGCTCAATCCATCCCCATTTTCCATTAAATGCCTTACCATCAACACCCTTGATGGTTTGTGTAATATATTCCCCTTTTAATACCGATACAAAGGCATCCACTGTTCCCTCACCGCCGTCTGCAATTGGAAAGCAGGTGACTGAATGATTAGGTAAAGCATCTTTAACGCATAAATTGGCTTGTTCACTAGTCATTGATCCTTTAAAGGAATCGATTGCTGCTAATATCTTCATTAAACACCTTCTCCTTATTTAGAAAAACGACGTAAGCATAACTCTTACGTCGTATCCCTCTTTATTTTAAAGTCGGCCAATATTCTTTGTTGGCTTCAATCAAAGCATCCAAGACTTGACGCGCCTTTTTGGCATCGACAACCGTACGATTTAAAGTAAGTGCTTGTAAGGCCTTATCATATGATTCTTCAAGGTAGGCTTCGACCGTTAATTGTTCAAAGGCGTGTTGCCCTTCGATCATGCCTTTATAGAATGTTCCTACTTTTCCTACTGCGTAAGGTCGTGGACCATTGACTCCTAGTGAAGCAGCGACCTCAATCATGCAATCATCCGGTAAGTTCGCAACAATTCCTTCGTTACGGACTATAACTACAAAAGTCTTCCTTAAATTGTTGGCAATCGAAGCAGCGACTTCAACAATCATGTCTCCGTGCGCATCATTATGCACGATATCTGAATCTTTTGCTGTGCCATTCTTAATAATACGACGACATTCAGTAAAGACTTTTTTCTCGCGCCCATTTCGCACCTCATCACTACGAGTCCAATTTGGATCTAGTTTAGCTAATTTAGCATCTGGATAGAGGTAATATTGTAAATAGGTGTTGGGTAGATAATCTGGGAAGTCTCGCAACATATCTTCCACCATTGCATAGGTATCCAACCATGATTGGTCACGCTGTTCAGCATCCACTGGTCGAAAGCCCCCATTAAGAATCATTTCTTTTAGTTCTGGTGCGCGATCCTTACCAAATTCATCGTAAAGATGGGTAAACCAACCAAAGTGATTAAGACCAAAATAAACCGGTTCAAATTTATCTGCATCGTAGTCTAAGAGCTTACCGAAAGAACGTAAGAGGTTGACGGGTTGATCACAAATATTTAGAATTTTATCCTCTTCTGGGAAGATTTTATCTAATGCTAGAGCTACAATTGCCGCTGGGTTTGTATAGTTAAGGATCCATGCATCCGGACTGTAATGGCGCACATCATTTACCATTTCTTCCATATCTCTAATTGATCGCATACCATAGGCAAATCCACCCGGCCCACACGTTTCTTGGCCAATGACACCGAGTTGAAGTGGAATTTTTTCATCGCGATCACGCATATCGTAGCCACCTGTCCGCATTTGACAGAAGACAAAATCCACATTTGAATACGCTTCTTTTTTATCTGTCGTATAGCTAAAGTCTACCTCTGGTGCTTCTTCTCTAAAGAGTATTTTGCCAAATTCCCCAATCACTGCTTGCCGTTTCTCATCAATATCATAAAGCACCAATTTGTTAATCGGAAACTTATCCAGATGTTTAGTCATTGCTTTTAAAATACCCGGTGTCCAAGTAGATCCGCCACCGACAACCACTATATTATTTTTTTTCATTTTCTGCGGTCTCCTTTTGTATTTTTTGATCTTTACGATTATAAATGTAATCGTCAACGATGTTACGCATTTGTGTAATTCTTCCGCCGTAAACCACATGGATGGTATGGTCATCTGGTTTGATAATACCATTGGGTTGGGTCCGGTTAAGTAAACTTTCATCAATTAACGAACTGTCTTTGACTTCCACACGTAAACGACTGATGCAATTATCAACATCAGTAATATTATCAACGCCTCCTAAGCCATTGACAATATTTTGCGCGGTTAAACGATTCGCTTCCGTAATATCTACCTCCGCATTACCGTCAACTTCTTCTTCAACAAAATCACTGGCTTGACGACCTAAGGTCATGATATTAAGTCGGGTGATAATATATTTGAAAGTGAAATAATAAACGGCGAAGAAGATGGGTCCGGCAATGAGATAAATATACCATTTCGTTTCAGCACCTTGCAGTACCCCAAAGACGAACCAATCGATGATTCCCCCTTGAACATTTCCGATAGCCACATCTAATAAGGCTGGAATTAAGAAGGCAATTCCTGCAAATATTGAATTCACTACCCACAAGATTGGTGAAATAAAGATAAATGAGAATTCAATCGGTTCGGTAATCCCAGTTAAAATCACCGCAGTGACACCTGGAATAAAGAATTTCAATAAACGGTCTCTTTTTTCTGGTAGAGCCATATGATACATCGCTAAAACAGCTGCCGGCATACCGAATACCATCTGCAAGATCTTACCTTGAGCGAGGAAGGCTGTTGCATCCGTTGAAAAAGGAAGACCGTTGTCTAATTGATAGAGATAAATTTGAAGGGCTCCGACCAGTGATTCACCATTGATATTTTCAATCCCACCCAAGGCGGTGAAACGGAAACTCTGGTTGAGTACATGGTGCAACCCCGTTGGAATCATCAGTTTTTCGATCATTCCATATAAAAAGATTCCCAAAGAGCCCGTTTCGCTGATAAGTCCACCTAAAGCAATAATAAGTTGATTTACCAAAGGCCATACGATGGTTAACAAGGCACCGACTATCGCCATCACGATGGCTACGACAATTGGTACAAAACGTTTCCCACTATAGAAAGTAAGGGATTGATGTAATTCAGTGTTACGGTATTTATTATGTAAGAAGACACCCATCAAACCGGCAATAATACCACCGATAACATTGGTATTATATACAAAGAGGCCTAGCGTACGAGTAAATAAGGAATTCTGTAAAGTGGCATCGACTTGAGACAAGCCCTCTGTTTCCATTAAATAATTAATTGACGTTGTGTCCGGAGTTAAGCCTTGAAGTTGTAATACATACGTCATCCCAATCAGCATGGCAATATATCCTACTGCCCCTGAATAAACGGCTACTTCCTTATCTCTTCTAACCATTCCTAATGGAATCGACATAGCGAATAAAATAGGTAAGTACCCAAATGGTAACGCGGATAACTTACGAATCATGCCAAAAATGTTTTGTAAAATCTCGTTCCCTAAAAAAGGCACGTAACGGATTATATTTTCGTTTTGTAAAGCAGCTGATAGCCCCAGAAAGATTGCCATGAATGAAAGCAAACTAATTGGGAATAACAGAGATTTGCCAAAACTTTGAAAATTCTTTCTAAAATTTTTCAATTGACAACATCCTCTCTTTTATAGTTTCTAGTATTACCGGTCGTGTCTTGCAGTAGAAACCCTGTCTCTTTTCTACCTAATGATTCATTCTTCCTCCTCTCTTATATTCTTAATTTACTTCTTTTGTATTATAGCGCTTACATAAGACGGATGGCTCCAAGTGGACGGATAATTATCCACAAATGGCCACTTTGTTAAAGAGCTTATTTAACTAACTTCAAATAGTTTGATTTGAGGTAGTTAATTGTTTCATTGACCATTAAAATCATATGCACTTGCTGTTCCCTTGACAAACCGTCTAATAAATTCACTTGAACGTCATGATAAAAGCTTAATTTACTGGCCTTCATGACTGAAGAATCCTTTTTGGTTATCGCAAAGACCGTCATTTTTTTTGCTTTGGCTTTCTCAATAACTTGCAAGCAGCGCTGTGTTTCACCTGAAGATGAAAGTACTAATAGGCTATAATTGTGAAAATGCTCCAACATTTTGATTTCAGAAATAATCACCACCGGAATGCCTAAATAAATCAACTGCCTTGCCATGTAGCGTGCGGTGACCCCGGAAGCCCCTAGACCAAAGAGCATTAAGTGGTGGCGATGGGTATAGATAGCCCCTGCTAAATCAGCCAAACTTGCAAAGTCAATCAGATCCACAGCACTTTCAGTAGTGGTCAATCCTGAATGTGCTTTACGTTTTTGTAAATTGATGTCTGCTTGTACCGCATATTTAAGTTCACTGAATCCTTTAAAGCCTAACAACTTACACGTTCGGTTTATTGTCGCTTGTGAGGTATAAGTCTCTTGGGCAATTTTTAACACGGTTTGATTGGGAATTGATGCAAAATGATTCTCTAAATAATCCAGTACAACTTTTTCACTTTGACTTATTTTCTTAGCAAAATTCCTCTCTTGCAATTGGTTGATTACTTGGTACATAGATTTATGATCTCCTTTTTTGTATCTCATCAAGTTATAAGTGGTCTAAATGCATACTTATTGAGTATGTATACCCTTTCATTATAAAGGATTATATTCTTTCATACTAATTCAGTTTTACAAGAGTCACAACTAGATGTTTGTTGCAAAGGATTAAAAAGCAACTAAGAGACAGATGTCTGCCATCTCTTGATTAGATAGCAACAAATAACTCCAATCGATCAAAACTTTTAGTAACTTTAGAAAAAATTTGAAACTTATACTTGCTATTTGTTAAGAATAGTGTATACTTAAAAATAGAGATATACGAAAACTAAGCTTTGAGTGTATCTGATTAGAGCAATTACAAATTAGATTTAGGAGTGAAATAAATGGGATTATTTAGTAAAGAACCAAAAGAAAACTTTTTAGACATGATTGAGAAAAGACGCTCAATTTACGATTTGAAGGCTGCATCACCAATCAGTGACTCAGAGATTGAAAGTATCATTGCAGATGTAATTAAATTTACACCTTCAGCTTTCAACTCACAAAGTACACGTATCGTTTTACTATTAAACGATAACCACAAACAACTTTGGGATTTAACTACAGAATCTTTAAAAGAGATGATGGGAGATGCTGATTTCACAGGAACACAACAAAAAATGGATATGTTCAAAAATGCATACGGAACCGTTCTCTTCTTCGAAGATAAGACAGTCGTTAAAGGTTTGCAAGAACAATTCCCTATCTTTGCTGATGGATTCCCTACTTGGGCTCAACATACTAATGCTATGCATCAATTTAATGTATGGACTGCTTTTGCTGAGAAACATTTAGGTGCTTCCTTACAACACTATAATGGTGTGATTGATGAAAAAGTTTATGAAACTTATGGCATTTCTAGAGACTGGGAATTAGTCGCTCAAATGCCATTTGGCGAAATCGGTTCACCAGCTGGCCCTAAAGAGTTCCAACCAGTAGAAGAGCGATTCATCGTTAAAAAATAAGTAAAACACTTTCATTAACATTTGAAAAGAAGTATTGTCCAAATGGATAATACTTCTTTTTTAAATCTTTTATTAAGCTTTAAATAGAAAAATACGCCAATAAACTTAAACAATCTTCTTAAAAAGAATTCACTGAACAAAAAAACTCCCTCTTATAACGGAGGGAGATGTTATGACTATTTTTCATTAGCACTTTTATCTAAGTAAGCATTTAACATCCAAATTGTTTTTTCAGCCTCGGATTTTAAAGCAATGAGCATATCATTTGATGGAAAGTCTTCTGCTTCATCGGTTAAGTGAATACCTTCATCATACAAAGCAATTAATGTTCTATAATCGTTGACAATCGCTTCTACCATTTGATCTTGTGATAATGCTTGATCACTAGTACTTTCTTTAATAACAGAATGTTCAATAAATTCTGTTAAAGTGGCATATGGCTGACCACCAATAGCTAATAAACGTTCAGCAACCTCATCCATATCAGCTGTCACCTGATCATACAATTCTTCAAACTTTTCATGCAGTGTGAAAAAACGTGTTCCGCTTACATACCAATGAAATTGATGCAGCCGAGTATAGAAAACACCTTGTGTAGCAACCACTTTATTTAATAGATCAAACACCTTTTTCTCCATACGATTTCCTCCTATTTTTTGCTTTTAAAGCAAGGTTTTTCTCACCATTGCTTTATATCTTTAGCATAGCATGTTCCTCTTCAATAGTTAATTATTATGCTTATCTTCAACCATACTTAAAAATTAATCACTTCGGTTTCCCTTCATCCTTTTAATTAAAACAGCTATTATCCGACACTGATTAGCCAGCAACAAGAACTTTCTACCAAATGAATTAGTAAAAGAAAACACCTCTTGAAACGTTCCATTGAACAATTGCTCACTCGCGAACCCTGTTAGCGATGAATAAAAATCGATTCACGAAAGTACACGAATAAAATAACTAATAAGAAAGCAAGCGAATTTAACAAGAGGTCTTAAAACATTTTTCCCCTGATTAATAAAAAAAGACTTGAAAATTCAAGCCTTTCCAGCTATTTTAAGAGTTTATTATTTTTTACGTTGCGTTTTTAGATCGACGGTTAATAATTCACAGTTTTCACAAACAAAAGCCTCTGCTTTAGGGCGACTTAAGAAAGAACCATTACTCTTTAAAGCGAATCCTCCGCTAGCAAATATACCACCGACTAATTTTTTATCGTCGGGCTGCCACTTAATCGCATAGCGATCTCCTAATAAACTCCCTTTTAACATTTCGTTACCACATTGAGGACAATTCATACAATCATCTCCTTTAAAATTTAATGCACCGACTATCACAAACTTATCGGTTAGAGAAATTATAACCGTTTTACTTTTAACGGTTCAAGTGATGCATTTTATGCCACTATGGAATAACTTGTACTGCGTTTATTTCTCCACTCTCTTCACAAAGAAAGAATGGTTATTTTTATTTGTAAAGGGGCTTTCTTTTGAAGGTGGCGTTTTTATTTTACTTAATTTTTTTTATTTTAATAACAGACAATTCCTTAGGGTTTATTTCCCTCTTCTTTCCTCAGCTAAGCGATTTCCCCGACCATATATGAAATACAACGCGAGTCCCTTTATCCCCATTAAAAAGACGGAATATACCGCATTAATTGCTTGAGCGTCACTGTTAGTATCTGCGTTCGCATTACGACGGATCACAATACCTAAAGTAGGCTGGGAGGGTTGATATAAAAAGACTGAGAGATCAAAATCATCGACTAGACGATTAAAATGAATGGCTATAAGTGCTAGGATAGTCGGTAGGATAACTGGTAACACAATCTTTCTAAAGGTGTACCCTGATGAAGCTCCTAATAGGACCGAAGCATCTTCTAACTGATTATCCAATCCATAATAAGCTGCCTTCAAATACCTCAAGGAGTTAGGAAAGGAAACTACCATATAAGTTATGGGTAAAATCCACCAAGATCCGATTACTGAATGTCCTCCTAATAAAAAGGAAGGCCGATCATAAGCCATCAGATACCCCACTACCAACAGTATCCCTGGAATCAACCAAGGAATATAAAAGACGTATTCTAAAAGAGGCGTGAAAAATTTTAGCTGCCCATGGTGAAGCTTGCGAGCAACAATAGCCATTAGAAAAACGGCTGCCAGTGCAGCAATTAATGAATAAAAAATGGAGGTCACAATGGGTTGAAGGTTGTCACTCAGTGAAAAAACCTTGACATAATTATCTAAAGTTAACTGACCAAGTGAAAGTTTAGCAGATCGTAGGGCTTGAGATTTTGAAAAAGAAGCGATGATTAAAGCCACGAGCGGTAAGGAATAGATTATCAATATAAGATAAGCTAGCACATGAATTACTGCATTCCAGATAGGTGACTGAATTTTTTGCTTTTGCAAACGAGCTTGCGTCTTTGACAGAGATAAGTAACGCAGGCGGTGTTCGTTACGAGTCATACTATATAGTAAAAAAATTTGGGTGAAGCCTAGAAAGATCGATAGAATGGACGCTAAGTCCCTAGAAGCAGGCCGATTAGCAAAGGTTAAAATTAATGGACTAATCGTCTGAAACGTCTTCCCTCCTACCATAACTGGCGCCGAAAAAGCTGCCAAGCCTGTTTGGAAGGTCATAATAGTCAGCGTTATAATTACCGGCTTAAGTGTTGGTAAAACAACCGTTTTCAAAATATAACTAGGGCTTGATCCCATCAACTTGGCTGCTTCAATCAAGTTAAAATCAACCGATCGGATAGCAGACGATAAGAAAAGCATATAAATATGAGTGGTGCCGAAAGTCATTACAAAGAAAACAGCTCCAAATCCTTCAAACCAATAAGGATCTAAATTGGGCAAGACCTCCATTAATAACTTGGTCAAAAACCCATTCTTTCCATAAACAAGTAGATAGCCAAAGTTCATGACAATTCCACCCATTAACAGGGTGGTCATGTAGCCCATCTTCAAGAATCTTGCCCCGCTTATCTCAAAATAATCCGTGACTAGAACTAAAAACACGCCTAAGAAATTCACTGATACAGCCAAAGAAACAGCTAAAACAAAGGAATTTTTTATCGATTGCATGGCGCGTTTGGACGTTAACACTTTCTCAATTGAAGAAAAATCAAGGTTGCCACCCACTAGTAAACTATTGGTGAAAACAACACTAATTGGATAGATAATAAAGGTAATAACTAGCCAAATGATAAAAGTATAGAAGAATAAATGAGTCACCTTTTTATTAGATATTTTTGGCATTAGCTCTCACCTTTTTCATAGGATAAAATGCTTGCTGTATCTAAAGATAGGGTCACAGAATTGCCAGGCTGAAAGGTGTTCAATGTTTGGTTGAGCGTCATAAAACGAAGTGTTGACGGTCCCGCTTCAACTTCGTATAGAATAACATCTCCTTGAAAGATTTTATTCGTAAGGGTCGTCGTAAAACTTAAATTATCAGAAGGATATCTGTGCACATGCAAGTTCTCTGGACGAATATAATGACGCTTCGATCGATCGAATTTGAAATCGCTTTGACGGTTCAGCCATTCTACTAAATTTTCTGAAAGAAAATTGACATCTCCGACAAAATTACAGACAAATTCTGTTTCTGACCGATTATAAATTTCACTTGGCGTTCCCACTTGCTGAATTTCCCCCTTATTAAAAACAGCTATTCGGTCTGATAATTCTAAAGCTTCGCGTTGATCGTGCGTAACATAAACAGCTGTAAGATTTGTACGCGCTTGGATAGCTTTCAGCTCCCCTCTCAACTGTTCGCGTAATTTTGCATCCAAATTGGATAAGGGTTCATCAAATAAAATTAAATCCGGTTCAGTAACTAACGTTCTTGCTATCGCCACACGCTGTTGCTGTCCACCTGATAACTGGGAAACATTTTTAGTTAAAAGGGTGGTGTCGAGGTCGACTAATTGCGCTTGTTCGGCTACTCTTTGTTTAATTTCTTCACGATTCACCTTCGCTACTTTTAAACCATAAGCAATGTTATCAAAGACAGTCATCGTCGGAAATAAAGCGTAGGATTGAAACACCATGCCGATATTTCTTTTTTCAGCTGGTTGATAGCTTATGTCTTGTTCATTTAATAAAATTTTACCATGACTCGGTAATGTTAAGCCTGCAATGGCGCGAAGGGTGGTTGTTTTTCCACAACCGGAAGGACCCAATAAAGTAAAAAATTCTCCTTTATTTATTGATAAATTAACACCCTTGACCGCGACAAAGTCTCCATAACGAATTTCGATTGATTCTAATTTAAGCATAAGCCCTCTCCTTTATTGAATAAGAAAACAAAAAGCCTCAGCCTCGAAATGAGGATGAGGACTTGGCGTGAATGATCTTATGGCATATATTCCAGTTCTAATTTTTCTACCCAACTATCTACATTCTGACGGTAGAAATCCCAGTCAACATCCATACGGACCATTTTATCTAATAATGCTTTTAGGGGTTCGGAAAGCACTTCTTGGCCACCTTCCGTCACCGGTAAGAAGCCAAATTCTTCAGCAAAAACTTTTTGCACTTCATCAGAGCCGTACCAGTTTACGAAATCTTCAGCCGCTGAATAATCATACTCTTCTCCCTTATCTAAAATCCCGATTTGTTCAGTCATGGAAAAAATACCGTATGTTGGAACGATTGGCTCTAATGCTAAGCCATCGTACTCTTCTAAGGCAAGCGCAGTCCCTGAAATATGATAGTAGTTATAAGGGGTTGTGCCTTCTTGGAAAAGCACCCATTGGTCTTCCCCTTCACGTGCTTGGTAGCCATTATTGATATAAGTCGCAACTTTTTGCCACCCTTCTTCAGAAATTCCAAGTTCTCCTTCATCGTCGCGGTATTGCATTAGCATGGAAAGAATAATTTTTTGGTTGGTTGAACCTGCTAAATCCGACGGAATACGGTACTTATTCTTCAACGCCTCTTCTTGGCCTAACGCTTCCAATGTTTTTACAGCATCTTCTTGGTTTATAAATTCAGGATTGTACATCCCAAAAATATACGCTTCAGCAAAAGGATAAAATTCACCCTTGCCGATGATAATTTCTTCGGGTACGTTTTCGGCCCAAACTGGTTCAAAAGCATGTAAATCAACTTGCTCTTGTACATTTAACCAGTTGGCTTCATCCATCCCAATAATCACATCCGCTTGTGGATCGTTTGCCTCAGCCAGTAGCCGATTGTAAGTATCTCCCCCCGGAGCGGTTACCATTTCCAAGTAAAAGCCTTCAGCTTCAGCTAATTCGACAAGCCGAGCCGTACGCGCATCGTCATAATAAGTATTGGAATAAATCGTTACTGTACGCTTTTCGTCTTGTGCCATTCCTTTAGCAAGTCCAGTGCTAGTAAAAACGGATGCAGACAAAACGGCCATTGATGCTATTAAAAATTTTTTATTCATTGATTAAGCCCCTCATTATTTTTTTCAAACTAAGATTACCAACCCACTCTATTAAAGTCAATTGTTGTGACAAAGTTACTCTCCTTTCAAAAGCTGATTCAAGTATTTATTATTAATTTAAACACTTACCAACGTTGATTGATTCATATCGTTAAAGATATTTACTTATTTTAATGCAGCCTGTAATTTGGTCGTATCTCCACCGATTTCTACCGTTATTTTCTTTATTCTATTTGCCAATATATCATCTCCTTAATTTTAGGCATCAAAAAAGCACCTCCCTTTTTGATAGGTGCTTTATAAAATATCTTCGTAATTTCTTCTTGAATACAGAACACGGATTATTTCTACTAACTTTTCTCCATTATTTACTCGGTAGAAAATAAGATAGTTTTTTACGGGACAAATTCTTATATTCTCTTTATCTAAGTCTTCATCTCTATACCTTCTAAATCTTTCAGGCATTTCATCAAGCCCTCTTATAGACTCTTCTATTTTCTTTATTAACTTTAATGCGGATAAATCAGAATTCAAGTTTGCAGAAATATACTCATATATTTTAATGATGTCTTTTTTGGCTCTAGATGATACTACAATAGTATATTTGCTCATAATTGATCATAAATTGATTTAAAAGCCTCATCCACATTTTCATATTTCCCATCTTTTAAATCATTTATCCCTTCCATTAGCATCTTGTTTAATTCATCCCTTGAGATGTCAAAAATATCAACAAGTTTTGCATCCGGTAATTTTACATCAAAAGGTAAGCCTTTATTAAGAATAATCTGCCTATAAAACATATCCACTGCATTTGATGGAGGTATGCCCAAGGATTTCAGTATCTCCTCCGCCCTTTCTTTAATTTCCGGTTTCATCCTTATATTTAGGTTTGCTGACTTAGCCATAATTGACTCCTCCTTTTGCTTAATTATATCAAATACGTCAACACTATGTCTATACATTTAAAGTTTATCAAAGTCCTCCTGTGTAACTACTTGCTTATCTTTCCACTCATCGTTAGTTTTTTCTGTGTCCATATCAGTTATAAGTCCAATGGTGAGTAAATCTAAATCAAAAACAGAAAGACCACGTTCCACTGCTCTTAATAAAAATAAGGGGGTGGTCATTGGTCTTACTTTTTTAGGTATTTTTTCCGTCTTAATATTTAATCCCCACAATTTTATTAGCTGGGGTAGGATTTGATAAATAGAAAAAGTAGAAAAATTATCTAACCATTCCTCTGGACTGTCTTCTACCGTCTTATCCCCATGTCTTGCCATGACATAGGCTATATTCTCAAAGAGTTTTAAAGAACCTATATCGATATTAGAGTTATTCGGATAAAGTCCATATAATTGTGTAAAAGATAAAGAGCCATATAAAGCTCCTTTTACGGTACAATGTTTTTACTCCAAAACATACCGAGGACTTACATGACCCAAGTACATTTTAAACTGCACAGCAAAGTGGTTCAAATTATTATTGATTATTCGGTAAAAGAGGAGGTATCTAAAAATAGTTTGACGACAGTATTTAATCAGTTAATGGAAAAGCAGCGAACAGAATATATTCAAGCCGATGAGTATGAACGTTCAAAAAGTCGTCAAAGTCAAAGAAACGGCAATTATGAGCGAGAGTTTACCACTTGTGTAGGAACACTTGATTTAAAAGGGTGTTAACAACTACAGACTGGAATTTCCTTTTAAACCTTCTTTTTCTTATAAAGTAAACTTCCCAAAAAACTTCCAAGCACTGAAATAACACCATAGATTAAAGAATAAATACTTGCACTCTCATTATAAAAAATAAATAGGGTAGGAATAAATAGCAAGGCAACAAGCATTGGAAAACTCCAGTTAAATGAGTGCTTCATTCCATAGATTAGCGATGATATAAAACATGTCATCGGGATAGCCAATAGTAAAACCAACATCCCACTTCCTGTATTTTTAATGAAAAATGGCAATAGATAAAAGGCAAAAGCTATTACAATCAAATATACCAACATTTTTCTAACTTTTTCCATTTCCAACTCCTTCACAAATTCACATTTTTTTTACTTCTTTACTTTATTAGAGCAATCTTATTCAATATTCACTCTAACAGCCCACCAACCAATCGTTTAATTTTAAAATAGAATGCTTGAAAACCGGTAACTCTCCTAATTATTGGCTATTATCATCATTATAACAAGACTCCTAGCCATCAGCTCATAAATAGAACACTATTTGATTATTCTGCAATTATTTTACCTATTCTACTTCAACAAAATACCAAATAATCCATTGATATTTCTTTATACAAAACAATTTAATGCTACCCAAAACTTTGACAGTGATTATTTGTTTGAACTTAAAATGACTAAGAGATTGACTCAAATTTGTTAGCTCAACATTAATAATCTTAGACTAAGGATAGTCGTTTAGCTTAAATTTAATGCTTCTATGTCTTTTTTAAAATTATAGGATTATCCATATTAGCAACCATCTGAATGCACTAAACGATTTAACCGATCCCACCATAAAATATTCCCATAATATATACCAAAATCGTCAACCCTACAAAGACATATCTGCCCATTGGCTCAAACCATGGCCCCAGAGTCTTATTGTAGCCCAATTGTACTTGCTTTCTAGCAAAGTCCGGTCCACATACCCAATAAAACATAATTCCAGCCAACAAAGCGCCTAATGGAATCACATAGATACTCACAATATCCATCCAACTTTCTAAAATAGCGCCATTTTCAACAAATATTCCGATGGCTATCGCTATACTCGCTACGATTCCTACCGCTTTTGCTCTTGAAAAATGGAACTTTTCTTGAAGCGCTTCGATTGGAGCTTCAAATAAATTGATCAAGGAGCTAATCCCTGCAAACAGTACTGCAATAAAGAAAAGAATGGCAAATAAGTTACCGGCTGGCATTTGTTTAAAAATCGCTGGCATGGTGATAAAGATCAAAGGAGGGCCCGCGGTTGGGTCCATATTAAAAGCAAACACAGATGGAATAACAACGAGAGCAGCCAATATAGCTGCTATTAAATCACTTACTGCAATATAGGTCGCAGAAGTAACCACATCTTCCTTTTCACTTAAATAACTCCCATACACCAATGTTCCCGAACCAGCTAAGGACAAGGAGAAGAAAGCTTGGCCTAATGCATAGACCCATGTTTGTGGATTTTTTAGCGCTTCCCATTCAGGTTGAAGCAAATAGGCATACCCTAGACTTGCTCCCGGTAAGAAGATCACGCGAATACTTAAAAGCAGGAACATTATAAAAAATCCGGGCATGAGCACTTTATTTATTCTTTCAATCCCCTTTGAAATGCCCACTCGCATAATCCCAAAAGTTAGGATGAGTGCAGCTAGATGCCAGCCAATACTTCCAAAATTCCCAGCAATCTTTTCAAAATAAGCGGAACTATCTGCCGCTTGAATCATCGAACCTGAGATTGCCCCAAAGGTGAACCTTAAAATCCAGCCAATGACAACCGAGTAGCCAATCGCGATCCCTAAAGACCCGATGGTGGGAATTAAGCCAAGCCATTCGCCATACGGCT
Source organism: Facklamia sp. P12955 (assembly GCF_050409565.1). Taxonomy (NCBI): domain Bacteria; kingdom Bacillati; phylum Bacillota; class Bacilli; order Lactobacillales; family Aerococcaceae; genus Facklamia; species Facklamia sp. P12955. The sequence goes on along the minus strand of NZ_JBNUPF010000015.1, from coordinate 34,424 downwards.
TGCCTCTTTTAGCCATTGCCTTCTTAAAGGCAGCCAGAGGACCTGCTTTCATCGCTCTTCCCAACGCGATCTCACCAATTACTCCCGTAAAACCAATGATAATCACAAAAAGAATATAGGTGATTAAAAAAGCCGCTCCTCCAAATTGACCGACACGATAAGGGAATAACCATATATTTCCCATCCCTACCGCTGAACCCACTGATGCTAGAATAAAACCTAGCCTACTCTGAAAAACATCTCTTTCTCCTATTATTTTTTTGTCTTTCAATTTTTTCACTCCTCGTTTCCTTTGTTTAGAAATGCTACTAGCTAATCCTTTAACCCTATTTTTCAGCGGAAATGGAGCTCATATCAATATAAAGACACAAAAAGACACTGCGTCATCAATTTTAAATTGATCTATGCAGTGTCTTTTAAACAACTATCTATTAAAAATCACACTGGCATAGGCTCCATTTATACATGAAAAATAAAGTGAGCCTAGCCTTCTTACTTCAGAAGTTAGACCACTCAACTATGCCAAGCCTGCCATGAATGAATGGTGAATTTCATTTGTGTGATTTCCTTTCTCTTTTTTTATTTAACTAATTATCTAATAGGCTTGATAGAAAGTCAAATGAGTATTTTTTATCCAAGTGATATCTTAGGTGAAAATGTAATTAGTCATGTAAAGTTCTAGGTAGTTTTATTTCTTGAAGTATTCTATCGTAGGAAGAAAAATGACATTTTTTCTTTTAAAAATTTTAAAAGATTTAATGCACTTAAAAGCACGAACCTTGATATCATTTTCAATTAGAAACCCTTTTAAATATGTCTTTAATGAATTTGAGTTATAATTAATGTTAATTAAAATAAAAGTATTAAATTAGAGTTATAGAAACAGAAATACAGGAAGCGTTATGGTCAATTAATAGTTCAAATATTGATAAACTAAAGATTTTAATATCTTTACCCTTGCGGAGCTCCTTTAGTAAATGCTAAATTCTTTAATAAATAGCTGAAAAAAATTATGAAAATATATCTCAGTGGTAATAGGGGAGCTTTTCAGCTTCTTTAAATACCTTTATTAAAGAATACATCCCAATAGAAATTATAATAGCATTTAATTCAGACCATATTTTTAAGAACACACCTTTCATCAAGAGAATTTAAACAAGTTTTCAGAATCTGCGGAGATAGTTGTGTATATTATTGTTTAGCTATCACATAACCAACCTTAAGACCAGATGTATTCGCAAGTTTGACTATATGTTCTAATACGTAAAGACAGCGAATTCTATATTATTAAGTGAGTAAATCACATAATAAATAAAAATTAAATAAAAAATTGACAAATGACTTTGGGAACATTACTATGAACGTACAGATTGTATGCGTTTTCTTATTTTGTTAGTTTCTTGTTATGTTATTTTATAAGTTAAGCATACAATCAAAAAAAGGAAAGAGAATTGTGATGAATGAAAGTAATTCAAAAGAACAAATTCAATTAGATTCAGAAAAAGAACAAATTTTGATTGAAAAGATTGAAAGTATTATAGATTTAATGAAAATTAGTTTTTAATAATGTATATATTAATAAATGATCGGAAGGTACTATATTGAAAAAAAATAGATTTAAACTAACGATACTACTCATACTAACCCAATTAGGTAGTGGAACTTTATCTTTTATACTATCCTTAAAGATACTGCAGCAAAATAAAAGCGCAACTGACTTTGGAATAGTAGTTATGGTTAGTGCTATATTTAGTATTTTAACATCTTTAATATCTGGTAAATATATTGATCGCTTCCCTAAAAAAAACATGATGATCGTTGCTCAATTTCTGAGTATAGTAGGATTAATCCTTTTTATTTTCGGAACAGGATTTAGCGATAAAATTAATTTATATTGGGTGATCGCTCTTTCAATAGTCCTTCAAGTGAGTGATTCAATTTTTACCACTACTTTAATGACAAGTGCTGTCAATATTGTAAATAAGGAAGAAGAGTTAGATGAATTCAATTCAATTGTTGAATCAATAAATGGAATCTGTGCCTTAATAGCACCGTTTATTGCATCCTCTATCTTTATTTTCCTAAAAATAGATAGCTTCATATTTTTAGAAATATTTTTTGAGCTATTTGCCGTATTACTAATACTTAATTTACCGCTGCATGATTCCTTAATCGAAGAAAACTATGATGATCGTGATAGCGATTATAGTTTAAACTACGTACTAAAGTATGCTTGGAAAAATAAACTTATTCTAATACTAAGTTTAAGTATGTTAAGCATCAATTTACTTTTAGGATCACTTTCAATAGGCCTACCCTACTTAATATTGTCTTACTTTGAGAGTAAAACAATATTTATCGGTATCTTTCAAATAACATTACCAGTTGGAATGATGCTGGGAGCTATCATTTATCCTAAATTAAATTTTAAAAAACCCTTCTATAACCCAATTATAAAATCATGGTTCCTATTAGCTCTATCTGTTATTCTACTAGGATTTACCATACTTATTTTTTCAAACCATTTTTGGGCATTATCAATTATATCCTTCATTCTTATTACTATCGCTGGTTTCAGTATATCAATAGGAAAAATACCCTTATTAGGATATTTTCAAAAAACAGTTCCTCAAAAAATTCAGGGGCGCTTATTTAGTTTGCTAGATGTCATGATAGAGTCGAGTATTCCTTTAGGGGCGGGTATATATGGACTATTATTCGACAACTTTAATATATATACAATATTTATCTTTTCTGGATTAATTTTAATTATTTTTATTAAAATATCAGAAAAAAAATTGAGAAAGCTAACTATAAGCATGAATGATTAATTAAAGAATAATTAATCTTTAATCACTTACAGAATAGTAATCATCATTTCAATACTGTTATAAGAGAAGGTTCGTTTAAGTATTATTTGAGCGATGCCCACTAATTGGATTGCAACTTATTGTGAAAGATCAACTATGAATGTTATTTATAAATTTAATTCAATCAAGAGCTGAGTCAGTAGCTTGACTGATTTACTATTTAGATAATATCTTTTAAAGCAATTAAGTTGAATTTAAACAATAAATCTCTTTGTCCAATGTAGTCTTACTAAGGAAAAATTAAAAATAATGAATTTGATAATTTTTACTCTAATTAACAAACTTTTAAAATAGTAAATTCTGTAATAAGAATTGAATTTTTTAGGGGATACTCATTCTTACTCTCGTATTCTTTCGAAGTATGATTCCCCTTTCCACTTTCTAATTTTTCGAATTAATTTTATTTGAAATCAATCCGATGTTCTACTAATAATCGTAATTTATATACTATTTTATTCGACATTATTATTTCGGATTTTCTTTGTTATACATGGATTACTTAAACTAAGTAAGTTCTCTAAAGATTATGCAAGTATCGAATTAACTCTCTCTTGGATGATATGAAGGACCATCCTTCAGACGTATACTTACCCTCTGACTTAGACACTTCAGACTCATTGTTATTTTCTTCAATCGCATAGCTGCAGCTCAAAGCCTCTGTATAGAGTGATAAGATATTAAAAAATTGTCCTATGCAATTTTTTTAGATAAATAGTGTTTAATTCATGTGGATATATCTTTGATTCTTTAAATAATTAAAAGGCCCCCGTTATGAGGCCTTCAAATTTCAATATTGTTTACCTATGGGTTTACTTTACGAATCTTGCATAATTAACTTTTGAAAAATCAACAACAATTTGATTACCATTGATATCTTTTATAATATCTGGTTGTTTAGAAATAATAAGTTTCATTATTTTTCGAAGAGCACGTTCATCATCAGATCTTGATTCGAGTTCCATCATGACTGTTAAACTAGAACCATGATTGAAAAAGAGTTCAATTTTTCTATTTTTCACTCTTTCATCTCCTCTCCTATTTAATGTCTCTACTATACCAATCTCCACCTCTTTCGTATAGGGTAGATAAGAAAGGAGATACTCATGGTATTGCGAGACAATAAATTAATCATACCCCTCTATTAGCCAAACTCTTTAAACTAAGAACATTACTAACATTATATATAATTTATTAAGCCCAGTTGAGTATAGATTTCACCTTACTTTAAGAAAAAAATATAATTTTTAGGTTTTCTCTTAAAAAGTTAGAGCTATCAAAACATCGTTCTCTTAGTAATTTAACTTTATTCGTTTGGTTTTTTTGATTTAATGGAATTAATAAATTTTTTTCAAAAGTCAAGTCCATAATATTGTGTAAAATAACTTAGTACAATGTTCATCACCATTAAAGCCTCATATAAGCCCTTGAAGAAGTAATCCATTCTTCGTGGATGTGCATTAATACAGAGCCAATTAATCGATTAGCTGAGTCGACATTTGGAAAGATTCGTACCACTTTCTTTCTACGACGTACTTCTTGATTCAATCGTTCTTCAATCTTACAAATATCAGATAACAATATTTCTCTTCCAAATTCTAGAACGATCTTCTTTTGATCAGATGACTCAATAGAGGTTTTAAGAAAATCCTCATTTCTAAAATCAACAAAACCTAGTAAACTACGTTTCATGGTGACTTTAATTGAAACGGGCTTTCTATAAAAATCTCCTAATCTCTTTTGAATGAGATCTTCCTTTTCTAGCTCAAACTGTTTTGAAGTTTGGCTAATATCCACTATATGTTTCTTGCCTATTAGACCGTGTGTTTTAATGTTTTGTCTTTAAGCAAATAAAAAATAAAGTTTTCATCTTCATTTAAAATATAAGCGTTAAATACACCATCATTCCAACCCACTAAATCAATATCATAAAAACCACCTATATAAGAAGAATCAAGCTCTGGTTTATTTTGATCAAGGGAAATATCTTCTAATTCGTTTGTATAGTCTATTAATGTATCCACACTCATTGCAAAAAGTTCAGAAAGCTTTTTAAGATTTGTAATATCCGGTATGCCATTATTACTTTCCCACTTAGCTACTGCTGAACGTGAAACATTTATTTTTTCAGCCAATTCCTCCTGACTGTATTCTTTTTTTCTTCGTAATTCTTTTATTTTATCGCCTAGTTGCATCTTATCACTCCTATTGATCTTTTATAGTTATAGTCAATCATAAAAACTCGCATTATCAAATATACTATCAAGAACTTTAGTGTTACTTTGAGTAACAAGTCCTTATACTTATTAAGATATAGTATAACTCTTCAGTATATCAGCATTTCTTGGAAGTTGTTTTTAGCTAAGAAGGAGCCTGTGATAAAATACGAACTCCTTTCCTCTTTTCTTAAAAATAATTATACGAAAATTATTCTATACATAAAACTACCACCCGTGAAATGATACCAAGAATCCGTCATGTAACTCTAATTTTTGAAAGTACTCAAAAGATAGAAAGCCTAATTTTTATTTCAAAAAGCTAATTCAAATAAAAAAGAATGGTATTAAAAAAGGGGAAGAAACGCTAAGTTTCTCCCCCTTTCATTATTTACTCAATAATTGGATCATTTCTTCATACTCTGGGTACTGTTCGATGAGTTCATGGTAACGAAACAACTCAAAATCCTCAAACTCAAATCCTGGTGAAACCATACACGATACGAGCGAAAACCCATCTTCAACGGTTGAGCCAAAGATTGTCCCTTTAGGAACACGATATTGTAGTACTTGACCTTGCGCAACATCTAATCCTAAAGTAACATTTGTATAATCGCCATCTGGAGAAATCATATGCACGGTCAATGGCTGTCCGTAATGATAGTACCATATTTCATCAGCAGTTAAACGATGAAAATGTGAGGGGTTTTCTTTTTCCAATAGAAAATAGATACTAGTGAACAGAGAACGTTCTTTCCCATCTATTTTCAGCTTGTCTTGTGATTTTTCAACTTCGCAATAATAGCCACCTTCCGGATGAGCTTCCATATCCAAAGCTTTTATCCATTCTTCCATTGATTGATTCATAATAATCTCCTAACATTTTATACTATTTTAGCATAGGGAGTGTAAGGGTCTAAAATTCTTATCCACTTTAAGCAGCCTTGTAATTAGTAAACTTTCTCGATTTTGCTAGCATCTTACCGGATTACTTAATCTCATTCGAATAAACGACCCGATACAAAGCTTCTTTAACCTTATTGAATTGCTCTTGATCCATTGCTTCTGGATAAGTCATCAATAAAAGCGGAATCGCATTTTTCCCTTCTTCTAATGGAGGTTGCGTGTAGTCATAAGCATTCAACTTAAAATCTAAACGCTGATAAAAATTTATTCTTCGTTTAGTGATATTGTCTTCAGGCTTTTCTACCTCTAAGACTATTTTTTTATCAGCTTCATTTAAGAAAGTATTCAAAAATTTACTGCCATAATTTCTACCTCGGAAACTGTCATCTATGGCAAAATGTTCAATAAATACATATTCTCCAATGTCCCAAAAAGATATAAAACCTACTACTCTACCGTCATCTTTTAAGGCTTTCATTTGATAATTAGGATTTTTCAATATTTCTAATTGTAAGTTTAAACTTCTTTTTTCATCTTCAGGAAAAGAGCTTTCATAGATATTCCAGATTGCAGTAAAATTTTCCACTATAAATCCTCCGTCAATTTCGTAACTATTTTTTTCGTATTATTACAAGCATAGCAAAGTTTACAAAACTTTTCATAGGCTATCAAACCATAAAACAAATTCTTCCTTAAATAAAAATAGTGATTTCCATAAGCTAAATCTTTAGGCAATCTTCTAGAAGTTAAAAAACTTTGTCATAGCTATTAGTTTATACTTTACTTAGTCAACATCTATTTTAAGTTAGCAAATAAAAACACTGTCCTGATCGAGCTGTTTTAGTCTTTGGTTCCACTCATGAAGAGCTATAGTTTTTTTAGTGAGCCCATTCAATGCTAGGTCTTTATACTTCCTTAAAAGGCTACTTGCATTTAATTTATTGCTATTAAAATAATCAGCTACTCTAATATAACCCCCAAAAGTGAGTTTGATAGCTCTATCTTTGGGGGGCATCTCTCCTATAAAGATCTTTATATTATTAATTTTATCGATTTCTTATACTAGTTTCTCTTTAAACAAAACTTAAAGTATGCTGAACATTTACTTGCTAGTCAACTGCTTATTGCTAGCTAAAAAACATCTCATTTCATAATCTTTTTGATCCATTTTATACTTGTCTTATAAGGTGGATAACGGAAAGGAAGATCAAGCCAATTACTTTTTTTCAAGATGCTTTTACTATGAGAAAAGGTGTCAATGCTGTTTTTGCCATTATAGCTGCCCATTCCGCTTTCTCCCACTCCACCAAAGCCCATATAAGGAGTCGCTAGGTGGGTTACTGTCTCATTTATTGCTCCCCCTCCGAAGGAAACCTCCGTTAAAACCTTTCGCTCAATATCTTTCTCTTTTGTAAATAAATACAAAGCTAAAGGCTTTGGACGTGCCTTAATATGATCCATCGCTTCATCTATAGTCTTATAGGTGATTATGGGTAATATCGGACCAAATATCTCTTCTTGCATAATTGGATCTTTCCAAGAAACATCCTCCATTAATGTGATATTTATTTGGTGTGTTTCATCATTTTTTTGACCCCCGTAAATCACTTTGCCTGTCTCTAGCAGATGAAGTAATCGCTGATAATGCCTATCACTGATTATTTTGGGATATTCAGGATTGGTTTCTGCGTGCTTGCCAAAAAAACCTTCCAGAGTCTTCATTAATTCCTCTGTTAGTTTTTCTTTCACATCTTCTTGAACAAGTAAATAATCTGGAGCCACACAGGTTTGTCCTGCATTTAAAGCTTTGCCCCAAGCAATTCGCTTAGCAGCTATTTTTATATCGGCTGATTTGTCAACAATGGCTGGACTTTTCCCACCTAATTCTAAGACGACTGGCGTCAAATGCTGAGCTGCTTTTTCCATTACAATTTTCCCCACCTGTTTGCTTCCTGTGAAAAAAATTAAGTCAAAATCTTTACTTAACAAAGACTGATTAACTTCAACAGCCCCTTCCACCACCGTCACATAAGCCGGATCAAAGGTATCTGCGATCATTTTTTTAATAATAGCAGACGTAGCCGGTGCAAATTCAGAGGGTTTGATAACAGCAGTATTTCCGGCCGCTAAGGCACCAACAAGTGGCGATAAAGTCAGCAAAAATGGATAATTCCAAGGGGCAATAATCAACACCTGCCCATAAGGCTCTTTATAGACACGACTGACTGATGGAAACTGAGAGATTGGTGTTCGTACACGCTTAGGTTTGAGTAATCTCTTCATGTTTTTTAACATATAAGTGATCTCTTCTAAAACCAATCCAATCTCACTAACATAGCCTTCAAATCCTGCTTTATTTAAATCACTTCTTAAGGCTTCTAATATTTCAAGCTCATAGTCTTCAATCGCTTGATACAATTTTTTCAGCTTAGCAATTCGAAAATCAATTGCTTTGGTCTCTCCACTTGCAAAATATTCTTTTTGTTTTTCTAATACACCACTTGTCTCTTCCATTTTTATCATGCTCCTTCTTAATAAGCTGCTTCTAAAATATCCATGATCCGTTCAGTAGTAACTTGCACTGGGTTCACAATTGTAGCCCCATCATTCATGGCTGTCTTGGCAATCTGTTTAAAATCCTCTTTTTTAACATCGACATCTCGCAAACGGGTCGGTAAACCCGCTATTTTATGCAATTCATTAAGTAAATCTTTGATAGCATTTATTATACGAGCGGCTCTTTGATCTTTGGGTGTCTGGCTGTATACTTCTGGTCCAGAGAAAGCCAATAAAATTCTAGCATACTCCTCTTTACAAGATTGTGAATGCTTTAAATTCATTTCCATAGCATATGGAAGTAAAATCGCCATCGCATCTCCATGGGCAATTTTACTGATTGATCCACAAGCGTGGCCTATCGCATGAACAATGCCTACCATTGAGTTAGAAAAGGATATACCTGCCATTAAGGACGCATTCGCCATGGCTATGCGAGCTTCTTTATTTTTACCATTTTGGACCGCTTCTTTAAGGTGCTTCCCAATTAATTCTATGGCAGCTAAGGCATAAGCAGAGCTAAGTGGATTTTTTTGACAACCCGTTAAGGCCTCAATACTGTGTGTTAAGGCATCGATTCCAGTTGATGCAGTTATTTTCGCTGGAAGTGACGCTGTCATTCGATAATCTAAAACAGCCACATCTGGTAAAAGACTGTATGAAATAAACTCCAACTTTACCTTACGGCTCGTGTCCGCAATCACTGAGACTAAGGTTGCCTCCGAGCCTGTGCCTGCAGTACTTGGCACGACTATCAAAGGATTTAACTTACCACCGACTAGCTCTAGCCCCATGAGTTCATTTAAGTCTTTGACTTTTTTAGAAACTAAAACATTTACTCCTTTAGCAGTATCAATAACTGATCCACCGCCAATAGCGATGATACTATCACATTGATGTGTTTGATAGACGTCACTGATTTCGTGGACCACATTTAATGATGAGTCTTGTGGAACCTCTTTGAAGATAGCAGCGATTTCAATGTTGGCATCTTCTAAAGCCTCTGTAATAATTTGCACTTGTCCATGCTTTATCAATGACTCATCTGTTAAAATCAAAGGCCTCTGGGCCTCTAAATTCAATAATTCAAATGGGATGTTTTCTAAAGCGCCTTTGCCAGATAAAATCTTGACTGAATTCATAAATTCATAATATTCTGGTATTTTCATACTAATCCTCCTTAAAACACTAAATGAAAGTAGGCTTTGCCTTTGCTGGCTGAAAGCACTGGTTGTTCTTTTAAAATATTTTTGCTAATAAAATTTGGGAAAAGATAAGCTTCTACATAATATAAAATTCGAACGAGAGGCATAGCTTTTAGGAAATCACCTTTAACAATAAAACGATGTTGAGCATAGCCTTGGTGCAGACCTATTTGACCAAGAATTAACATTTGTGCAGCCCGATAACTTTTAAAAATAATCGACAGATCAGCTGGGGCATCCACATGCTTTCCTAAATAATTAAAGCCATCATTTCTTTTTTCAAAGAATACTTTTGTACTAGTGTTTAAAACTGTCAATTCAAACAAGAAACCATCCGCATAGTGTCCTAACTCTTTCTGAATTGCAGGCTCTACTTTAGCAGCAGCTATTAATCCTCTTACTAAAAATTTTAAACCAATTTCTACCATTAATTTTTTCATAACATGCAACCGCCTTTTATAAATTTTGCTTAATTAAATAAGCAATTTAACAATCTGATTCACAGGTATTTCTTCCGTAGCAAATTTCTGTTGAATAATTAAGCCATCTAACAAAGCTAAAATAAGATAAGAGAGGGCGTGATAATCTCTTCCCTGTCGCTTTAATCCTTTTATTAAACTTTTTCGAATGGTCTCTCGCCAGGACTGATAGCGTGTTTCAAACTTTTTAGCCAAGGATTGATTATTAGTAATCGCATCGCTTAAAAGATAAAGATGTAAGGAGCCTCTAGTATCCGCATAGATAATTTTATTAAATAAAGTCTTCAATATTTCTTCTGCATCAATCTCCTCATCAGACTCTTCAATGAATAAAAGTAAGTCTTCTGTCATCATTTCTAAATTTTTTTCTGCCAATTCATAAATGATCGCTTGTTTGGCAGGATAATAATAATAAAGCGTTCCTTTACTAATACCCGCTGCTTCAGCAATTTTACGCAAAGTTGTTTCTTCAATGCCTAATTCACTAATTAAAACTGATGCAATCTCAAGTATATAAGATCGCATATCTTGATTAGAGTTCCCATCACTAATAGATATTTTTGTCATTTATCCACCCATTTCCCGTTCGGTCGACTGACCGATTAATTAGTTTAAGTTTAATTCAACCAGCTTTTAGTGTCAAATATGCTTATTTTAAAGCTACTATGATTAAGAAAAAAGAAGTTATTAAAAGGGAGAGATCCCACAATATAATAACCTTCTAATATAGATAATTACGCTTTTCTTCAGAGCGTAAAATATTTTGTGTAAGCTCCGAATCTTTGTAGAAAAGAGACCTCTCTTATGTAAGATTGTAAAATCAAATAAGCAATCACACAGGAGGTCCCTTATGGAAGTCGTTAGCACAAAATTATTCACAGCACTAGCAGAAGATAAATCTGTTCAAGACCTATTTCGTCAAAACTTAGAAGAAGCGATTAACTTATTACCTGTATGCGAAAGGACAGTCTTTCTTAATTACGAAAAATCGGAAGTCAAAGGCTGCAATGGTTAAGGAACAATCTCCATGAGAGATCTTTAGAAAAGTATCTATATACCTATGTTTCAAAATTAAATACGAAGTTTTCTTCTAGAATCCAGAAGGGATTTGCTCAAGCACAGTAGGAACTAAGTAAAATGCTAGATGAAATACAAGGAAAAGGTCAAAGCAAAAAAAATTCATCCCCTATAGGGGATGACGTATAATGCCTATAATATTATCTAGTTAGAAGTTTTTTACTTAATCTTACATTAGCTTACACAATTTATTTGACACTGCCCTATATTCACTACCATACAAAAAAGAATATAGATTTATTTTATCTCAATATAAGACCTATTAAGCATTTCGAACCATAACTTTATTTAAGTTCAACTACTTATGTCTTAAAATACTGATAAATCTATATTCTTATTAAAAAACAATGGAGATGAGGGGAGTCGAACCCCTGTCCAAATGTCTCGCCACCAAAGAATCTACGTCAATAGTTGCGTCTATTATTATTTAGCTCCCACATAGCCGACCAACAGGCATTTGTGTTTGCGAGTCTGCTTATCTCTTCTAAGGCTTACAGACGGAAAGACTTAGCGTATCCCACTAATTTGAGACCAGGAACTAACACATGGGCGATGCTAGGCTGATCTTAGCCAGCTGTTTTTAGGCAGCTAAAGCTAAATTGTTATTATTGTTTGCAGTTATATTTAACTGTAGCGTTGGTGAGGTAGTCGCTGCCTACCTGACGCATCCAAGGTTCGAACAACACCTGTCGAAACCATGACACCCCCAATTAAAGGTATAAATACATACTAGCATCTCCATGAGGAAATGTCAAAGAAGGTCAGTCAGCTTTTAGACGAATTATCTTGGACTTCCTACTTAAAGAGTTTGAGGTAATTTTTTGACGGCATTCAGTAAAATTGGCGTCACTAAAATTGAAAAGATCATCTCAGGTACACCATTCACTAACACAATACCACCGAGCACCTGCCATAAACTATCGAGATTGGCTCCACTAATTTGTGAATACTCTGCCTGTTTAAAGAGGCCAATTGCCCCTAAGACGAAAACTGTATTTAAGATTGAACCTAAGGCCCCTGCTATCATATAGCGCAAGCGATCTTGAATTTTATCTTGAGCTTGGTGGGCAAACCATCCAACAATCAAAGGCATAATCATCCGTGGTAAAAGTGAGACTAATGGTGAAGAAAAGACATAAACATACATGGGCGATGTTGGCATAACATAAGCACGAATCAAGGAGTTCAAGCCCCAAAATGCTCCGATAATAAAACCATCTTTAGTGCCTAACCATAAGGTCGCTACAATTACCGTTACATGAATAATAGTAATATTTAATGGGGGTATGGCTATATAGCCTAGAAAAGGTACCCAAGTTTGTAATAGGATAATAGCCATGAAGATACTTAAAATAACTAAGCGTTTAGTTTTCATAGCGTTTTGATTTTGTAATGCTGACACAAATATCCTCCTCATTTAATGAATGGAATGACCATTCTTAATGTAATTGTAAGTGGGTTCACAGAGTCTTTCATCAAGAGTTACCTCTAAATCATATTCATCAAAAAACCATTCGTCATCTTGTTCAATAAAGAAGAGGACCCCATTGGGCGCTTGATAAGTGACTAAAGGGTCTTCTGGCTGAACAGAATCAATGGCAATCCCAAAACCATTGTCAAAAGGGCTCGATCCATAAATTTTTGTTTTAAAGCGAACACCAGCACCTTGGCTAAATCCTATTTCTTCCTTAAACCAATCTGCTGCTTTATTTGTTACTGTTAGTTTCATATGCTTTGTTGCAATCAAATGCAACAACTCCCTCCTCTATAAACTGAATCTATCATATAGCAATTTTTTTATCTGAGCGAGTTTTTTGCTTAATCCACCAAATTATGTTGGAAAGCATATATTGTCGCTTGTGTGCGATCATCCACTTCTAATTTTGATAGGATATTAGAAACGTGGGTTTTTACCGTCTTTAAAGTGATAAACAACTCTTCTGCAATCGCTTGATTGGAATACCCTCTAGCAATCAATCCTAAGACTTCACGCTCACGATTGGTCAAATCATCATGCAGATGGACTTGCCTTTCTTCGGTTTCGCGATTTAGCATCTTTTGCGTAACTTCATCCTGCATCACGCTCTTACCTTGGTAGGTTGAGCGAATAGCCTCGGCGATTTCTTTAGCTGATGAAGTTTTTAGGATATATGATTGAGCTCCTGCTTCAATAGCTGGATATACTTTTTCGTCATCTAAGAAAGATGTCACGATAATAATTTTAGCTTCGGGCCACTCTTGCATAATTTTTTGCGTAGCTTCAATTCCGTCCATGGTATCCATGACTAAGTCCATCAAAATAACATCCGGTCGTAAATCCAGGGCACGATGATAACCTACTAAGCCATTATTAGCTTCTCCCACCACTTCCATATCTTCTTGAATACTTAGATAAGACGAAACACCTAGCCTGACCATTTCGTGGTCATCAACTAATAATACTTTTATCATACACTGACTCCTTTATTTTATAATTTTATTTTTTAAGTTTATAAGGCAACTTAATATCGACAACCGTTCCCTGCCCTGGAGAAGAAATTATCGAAACCGCCCCTCCCATCCCCTTCACTCTTTCTTGGATATTGGTTAAACCATAAGAGCCTGACTTTTTCGATTGAACAGGATCAAAGCCACGTCCATCATCAACAATGCGAATATTTATCATATCCATTGTTTCTCTTAGATAAACATCTAATTTATTTGCTCGAGCATGCCGCATAGTATTCGACACCGCTTCTTGAATAATCCGAAAGAGATGGTCTTCGATTCCCGTTTCTAGTCTAGGATCATCTAATTCCCAAGTCAGTTCTAGAGGTATTTTGGCTTGTAGTTCTAATAGCAAATTATTAATTCCTTGTTGCAGTGATTTTCCTTGTAAGTCAACCGGTCGTAAATGTAAGAGCAAGGCTCGCATTTCAGTTTGAGCATTTCCAATGACCGATTCAATTTTTTCAAGCTTAGCACTTAATTTAGGGTTTTCCTCTTCAGGATAGGATTCAGTAATAGCTGACAACATCATCATAGCAGCAAATAATTGTTGGGATACCGAATCATGAAGTTCACGTGCTATGCGACTACGCTCATGTTCGATAATTTCTTCCTTAGTCTCTTCACCGACAAAGACCGGAGCAGCTGTAAATTCTTGTAAGTCTTCAGTCAAATCAACCAAGCGATTGCGCAGGCGGTTAATATCTTGGGCCAAGCTATAATCTTGTGTATAGAGACTGGATTTACGGTTGGTTTTATTGAAGATCGGATGGTGATATTTGCCTAACAATAACCAATTGATTTTTGCTCGAATCAGTTCATAAGAATCATTTAGTGAAAAGGTAAGATATAAACTATAGATGACTGAGAAGGCAATAATAATAGCTACTACCCAGATAAATAATCGAACGTCCCAGATCTTAATTATAAAAAGGTCTTCAATATTAAAAGCTGGTAGTTGCCATGCACAAAGACCAACCACAAAAAAACAGATCAGCAATGTAATAATTAATTGATTGAGTAAGATACGAATCCATAACCGTAAATTCATAAAATAATCACCTCTACATCTCCTATAAAGCTTGAAATAATAACATTTAATTTGCGGTTAGCCTGTTGATAATCGGGACTACGCCATTTAAAGTTTTCCAATGTTAATACATAGTCTTGAGATTCAAATAAAACATTGCCACTAATTAAAGATATATTCATTTTCAAGCCAATATCCCTCGGAATGATTAAACGAACACGGCCAAACATTTTTCGAATGACTACCGTATGCTCACCTGCTGGAATGAGGGTATTCCCTAAATCAATAATAGAATTTCCACCAAAATATACAAGATTAATATCATCCCACTCATATGAAGTCTTGGTTCCTTCTTCTCGCATATCAAAAAGAGAGCGATATTCTAAGATTGTTCGCTGCTGGTCTTGTGGTTGAAGCAGTTTAATCCCGTAATAACTCTCAGACTCTTTAGGGGCTGGATGTAAAACACTCTCCGAAAGATTACCCATTTCATGGATATGCTCTTTTTTAAAGACAATTAAAGCGAAAAAGATGGTTAAAAGAAATAGCCAGAATGATTTGGTTAAAACAATCGTCATAATAACCAAAATCAAACCCAATCCTAAAATCAATCGGTTCAACCAATAGCGCTCTATATAAAGGCTCAAACTGATGAGCAAAAATCCTCCTGCAAACATTCCAAGAAAATGCCAATCTGTAAGTAATTCTAATATAATTAAAAAGATACAAAGAATCATCGTGAGAAAAATACGTTTGCGAAAGAAGTCTTTCATTGGAATACCTCCCTTCTGTTAAGTCATTGCTATTATTGCATAAAAGATAAACTGAAAAAAGATAATACTTTGCTTATCTTCCATCTATTATAGCAAACAAATCCTAGAAAAAGGCATAAAAAAAGACCCCCAAAAGGAGTCTAACTGTTGGATAAATTATGCCTTAGCCACCTTAGTAATTTCCACATCAAATGAGCCGCCCGGTGTTTCAATAGTTACTTTATCACCCACTTTATGGCCTAATAGAGCTTTGGCCATTGGCGAATCGTTAGAAATCTTATATTCCATTGGGTCTGCTTCAGCAGAGCCAACAATGGTATATGCTTCTTCAGGACCATCAGGCAATTCGTTAAAAGTCACGGTACGACCCAATGTTACTTCATTAGCCGCAACATTTTTATCATCAATAATTTCAGCAAAGCGCATCATATTTTCTAATGTTGAAATACGTCCTTCAACGAAAGCTTGTTCATCTTTTGCTGATTCATATTCTGAGTTTTCAGAAAGATCACCAAAAGACCGGGCTACTTTAATGCGTTCAATAATTTCAGCTCGTTTATTTACTTTTAAATCTTCTAATTCAGCTTCAATTTTTTTCTTACCTTCTAGGGTCATTGGATATGTTTTATCTGCCATCTGTTAATACTCCTTCAAATTAATTAATAATTGTGTTAATTTTAGTAACTAATAAATCTATGGCCACATGATTATGGCCGCCTTCCGGGACAATAATATCTGCATAGCGTTTAGTTGGCTCAGTAAATTGATGATGCATCGGCTTGACAACTGTTTCGTACTGTTCAAGAACAGATTCTACAGAACGTCCTCTTTTAATGACATCGCGTTTAATTCTTCTAGAAAGGCGAATATCATCTTCCGTATCGACATATATTTTAATATCACATAAGTCACGAATCATTTTATCTTCAAAAATTAAAATCCCTTCTAAGATTAGCACGTCACGTGAAGCTTCTCTACGTGTTTCAAGTGAACGCGTGTAGTTCACAAAATCATAAATAGGGACTTCAATTGTTTCACCTCTTATAAAAGCTTGGATATGTTCAAAAAATAAATCATTGTCAAAAGCAAAGGGATGGTCGTAATTCGTCTTTAATCTTTCCTCAAATGTCAGATGGCTTTGGTCTTTATAATAATTATCTTGTGCTAAGACCAAAACGGACATCTCAGTAAACTGTTCTAATATTCGCTTGCTAACACTTGATTTACCAGAACCTGATCCACCAGTGACACCGATGATGATGGGTCTATCCCCCATTACTTCACTCCCTTAATTGACAAATACATAAAGAAAGCAACCACCCAATAAGAGGTGATTACTTGCTTTCTATTGAACTTGCTCAAAACTATACTTAAGAAAATAACATATAAATTAGCTGAATGCAAGCCATTTCATATTATTTCTTTTTTAGTATTCAAATGCTTGTTAAAAGTTTCATTTGTTGTTCTTGCTATTCTTCTTCTAATTCTGCATTTTCTTGACTCGCTTCTTTTTTTGCTTCATCAAAGAATGGTTGAACGTATTGTTCTACTAAGGCACTATGCTCAGCTTCTGTTGCAGAATAATAGATTTTGCCTGTATTCATATCTGCGACAAAGTAATAGTTATCTGAATAAGTTGGATATATAGTCGCCATAATCGATGATAGAGAAGGACTATTAATCGGTCCTACTGGCAACCCGCTATGTTGATACGTATTATAAGGCGAATCTACTTCTAAATCTTCATAAGTAACCAGCTCTTTATGCTTGCCAAGTGCATAAATAACCGTAATATCACTTTGTAGAGCCATTTCAATGTTTAGACGGTTGAAGAAAACTCCTGCAACTAAGGCGCGATCTTCATCAGTCGATGCTTCTCGTTCAACAACCGAAGCCAGACTCAACAACTGGTGATAGTTTAACCAAGTATTGCTAAGGTCTTCTTGCAATTTCTGAAATTCAATATTAGCTTTTCCAACCATATTAATGATTAAATCATCAGCCGTCATGCCAGCAATATAATCATAAGTAGCTGGGAAAAGATAACCTTCTAAACGATATTTTAAGCCTTCAATCTCAGATAGTGGTTGAATCAAGCTTGGAAAACGCCTTAACAAGTCTTCAAACAGCTCTTCACTTTGAACGCGATCAATAAAAGTATCAGCTTCAATTGGTGTTTGTTCAGCCACTACTTGTGCAATATCAGTTATTTGCATGCCTTCCACAACAGTCAGTGTGGTATCAATATCTTCTTGGATTGGTTCGCCACCTTCCTTTAAAGTTGCAATCAACTCTTCTGCATTCATATTAGGCTTTAATTGATAATAGCCTGCTTGAAAGTCACTAGCTCCTTTAAATTTCATAAACAAATTAAAAATTTGACTATTGTTAACCAGTTTTTCATCTTCTAAAATTTGTGCAATATCACTAGAAGTCGACCCGATGGGAATCGTCACTTCGATTGCCTCAGAACTATTGGCATCCACCGGCCCTAAATCTTTATCCAGTTTCCAATAAATGAATAAGGTGCCTACTACGATAATAATCAAAAATATCCAAAGAATGATTTTAATTACTCGATTGGTCCAAAGTAATTCTTTAACATGCATGGTTTCATTTACTTTTGCATCTTCTTGTATTCTATTCCAATCTATCTTCATACTTCCTCCTAATAGCCTAATGTTGTAAGCATTATAGCAAATAACACAGTAAATAACTATCCTGACCTAATTAATGAATGATTAAATTAATGTTTCAAGCTTCATGATTTTATAAGAGAAAAAGCTCTTGCCGATTTCATCAATCGGAAAGAGCTTAGCTTTCTTAACTATTCTTCTTCATCTGCCAAAAATGTATTTAATACTTCGTCAATCATGTTCCATTCTTCTTCAGTTTCGATCGCTTGTAAATCACCAGAAGTCCCATCTGGATTTTCTTTATAGGAGTAAGCTTGAATTTCTACTTCTTCTTCTTCATTTGCTCCAGCTGGATAAATAAGGACATAGGATTTATTATAGTCTTGTGAATCAAAGGTGAATAGAATTTCATATAACGATTCATTGCCTTCTTCATCGACAACAGTAATGTAGTCAATTTCTTTTTCTGCGTGTTCATGATTATGTTCTTCTACCATCTTAACACCCCTATTTCTTATAATCTAAGTAATTTTGTAAAATCATCACTGCCGCTAATTTATCAATTACTTTTTTGCGTTTTTTACGTGAGACATTCCCTTCTTCAATCAGCATCCGTTCTGCTTGAGAAGTAGTCAATCGCTCATCTTGATAAATAATTTGACAGTCTGGGACAATTTTATGCAGTTTTTCACCAAATTTTTGGGAAGCCTCTGCTCTTGGTCCTAATGTATTGTTCATATTTTTTGGCAAGCCAATAATGACTTTATCTACTTTATACTCTTCGATGAGTTCTTGAAGGCGTTGATAACCAAAGTTATCCGATTCTTCATCAATCGGTATAGTTTCGATTCCTTGGGCTGTCCAACCCATTAAGTCACTAATAGCAACCCCTACCGTTTTAGAACCCACATCTAAGCCCATGCTGCGATTTCCAATTGGCATGAACTAAGACTCCTTCTTAGTTAGATAATACTTGACTAATTTTTCGACAATTTCATCGCGTTCATGACGACGAATGAGGTTACGCGCATCATTGTGACGTGGAATATAAGCCGGGTCACCTGATAAGAGATAGCCCACAATTTGATTGACAGGATCATACCCCTTCTCCTCCAATGCGCGATAGACAATCTCTAAGCTCTCGCGAACTGTATGTTGGTTTAAATCATCTAACTTAAAGAGTATTGTTTCATCTAATGATTGCATAGATGTATTCACCGAACCTTTCTTAATCTCATCAACTTAATACATCCCTAGTTGATTTGTTAGCTATTATCTCCAGTTTACCATAAATCCCTATAAAAAGGCTCTTATTGTGCTTTATTTATAGCTTTTTCACTATTAAAATTGTGTTTCAGGCTAGATCAGTCTATTCTCAATCTCTTGCGGCACTGCTTCTAATAACTGAGGAATAGCCGCTGGATTTTTACCCCCTGCTTGCGCCATAGTCAAACGACCTCCTCCACCACCTTTAATATGTTTTGCTAATGGTTTTATTAAATCTCCCGCATTAATGCCCTTAGCCACTGTTTCTTGATCGACTAAAACTAACAGATTAGCTTTTCCCTCATGAGAAGTGGCTAAAACAAGGATATTAGAAGCAGCTTTTTCTCGCCATGTATCGCCTAAAGATCTTAAAGAATCCATATTTTGATTGTCTACGCTGGCTGCAATAAAGCTAATGTCTTTAACTGTTTGAACATCATCAAAGATTTCATCTGAAGCTTCCTGCATTAAGCGTGCAGTCAAGGAGTCGATTTCAGATTGCTGTACTTTAAGATCCTGTTGTAACTGTTCAATCTTGCTTAGCAGTTGATCACTTTGGCTAACTTTCAATTGATTTTGAACTTCTTTTAGTAGCGATTCGTTCTTTTGATAGTTGGCGATAGCTGCTTGACCTGTTAAGGCTTCAATGCGGCGCAATCCTGCTCCTATACCACTTTCAGCCATTAATTTAAAGGTTCCAATCTCATTAGTATTGTTAACGTGAGTTCCTCCACACAATTCGATGGATTCATTGCCTACATTAACTACGCGAACAATTGACCCATATTTTTCACCAAAGAGTGCCATGGCTCCCATTGCTTTTGCTTCATCAATTGGCATTTCACTTATGTCAACATTAATAGCGTTTTCAACCATAAAGTTTACATAGGATTCCACTTGTTTAAGTTCTTCGGCTGACATTTTACCAAAATGTGAAAAGTCAAAACGTAAGCGATCTGGCCCCACATACGATCCTTTTTGATTAGCGTGGTCCCCTAAAACTTCTTTTAAGGCCTTATGTAATAAGTGAGTAGCTGTATGGTTTTGATTGGTCCTCATTCTGGCTTGACGGTCAACTGTCAAAGTATAAGACTGTTCGCGATTTAACGGCATTTCCAATGTTTTCACCTTATGCATAAATTGACCATGAGGACTCTTTTGAACATCTAGGACCTCTGCCAGCATTTGATCGCCATCAAAAATCCCTCCTAAATCGGCTACTTGTCCCCCCATTTCGGCATAAAAAGGTGAGCGGTTAAAGAATACAATCCCTTCACTATTAGCTGGTAATTGGTCCACTTCTTGGTCATCGACGACAATATATTTCAATGTCGCATCTGAACTTAATTGTTCATAACCCACAAAATCAAACTCATAGTCAATAGCTTGTAGAGTTGTCGATTGGATCGCCATCGATCCTTCATCTGTACGTGCGGCACGGGCTCTTTCTCTTTGTTCTTCCATGGCTGTCTCAAAACCTTCAATGTCTACTGTTAGCCCTTCTTCATCAGCCATTTCTTGCGTCAATTCAAGTGGGAAACCGAAGGTGTCATATAAATGAAAAGCCCTGTCTCCATTAATAACCGTTTGGCCTGCTTGACGAACCGCATTAATCACTTGATGAAGTTGGACTTCGCCTTCTTCAATTGTTTCATGGAAACGTTGTTCTTCTTTTAAAAGTACTTCTTTAACAAAGTTTTCTTTTTCGATGAGCTCTTTATAAGGATCACCCATCATAGCCACAATAATTGGCACTAAATCTGAAATAAACAGATGATTAATTCCTAATTTACGACCATGCATAACTGCACGACGGATTAAGCGTCTTAAGATATAGCCGCGTCCTTCATTAGAAGGTAAAGCTCCATCAGCAATAGCAAAGGATACCGCACGGATATGATCAGCAATAACTTTAAAAGAGGTATCTGTTTTTACATCATCACCATAATTGACAGTTGTCAATCTACCAATTGCTTCAATGATCGGCATAAATAAATCTGTTTCGAAATTTGTCGGAACATCTTGCATGACCGAGGCCATCCGTTCTAAGCCCATACCTGTATCAACGTTCTTGTTAGGCAAGGGTTGGTAACTTCCATCTGGCATATGATTGTATTGTGAGAATACTAGATTCCAAATTTCTAAGTAACGTTCATTTTCTCCTCCTGGGTACATTTCAGGGTCATCAGCTGAAAGGTTTTGATAATTTTCCCCTCGGTCGTAGAAGATCTCTGAATCGGGACCACATGGTCCGGCACCAATATCCCAAAAATTATCAGCCACAGCCACAATATGATCTTCATCTAAACCACATTTTTCTATCCAAATCTGCTTAGTTTCTTCATCTTCAGGATAATAGGTAACATATAGGCGGTTGGGATCAAAATTCAACCATTTTTCTGAAGTTAAAAATTCCCACGCCCATTGAATGGCTTCTTCTTTAAAGTAATCCCCTATGGACCAGTTACCCAGCATTTCAAATAAAGTATGGTGTCGTGCAGTCACACCAACGTTTTCAATATCGTTGGTACGAATACACTTTTGAACATTGGCAATCTTGGGATTGTCAGGAACTTCAGTTCCATCCATGTATTTCTTCAAAGCAGCAACCCCTGAGTTAATCCATAACAGCGTTGGATCGTTAATTGGAATGAGGTTAGCTGAGGGAACGATTTGATGATTTTTCTCTGCAAAAAAATCTAAAAACATCTGACGTATTTCTTTACTCTTTAATGGTTTCATGCCGCATTCTCCTTCAATAAAAATAAAGAGTCATTATATGCAAGGGCGCTTAACCACGGTACCACCTTGCTTATAATAACTCTTGGTTATCTTCTTAAGTGACTGTTAACGCCAGCAAAACGCCAATCTTTCGAATGGTCCGTATGAGGGAGCATCAATGTCTTGATTACTTGCACCAAATGTAATCTCTCTAGAATGACCTGACATGTCCTCTACCTTTAGTAATATAGCAATTTTTATAAAAAAGGTCAATCCTGAATAAAAAAATCTTGCCAGTTAGTATATAATCATTAATAGAAAGTTTTTCATTGAAAAGTAGGTGATCGTACGATAAATTCTTTAGTAAAAGCCTAGGCATCCATAACACCTTTAGAAAATCAAGGAATTGAAGAAAGATAGAAGTTGTAACAAGTTATATAATTAATCTTGAGGACCAGTTATTAAATTAAAATTAGCTAAATAATATTTATAAAAGGTGGTGAAACTTATGAATAAAGATAATCACAAGAAAGATTTAAAAATTGAAAACATTTTGAAAATCTTTCCAATTATAGGCATGATTGGCGTAATCATAATTATATCCGTCTTGCTATCAGGCTTGCCTAAGTCTAATCCACTTTTTTCGATTGGATTGTCCTTAGGGTTAGCTTTACTTTTTATTTCAACAGTAGTGTATATTGCCACATGGCTGATGGAAATAAATTTAGCTTATAGTAGAAAACAATATTCTCTGATGGCCATCTTGATAATCGTCGGCATCCTTTCTGTTTTATTTGAAATTATAATCAATAGATAATGCGATTGAAGTTTTAATTATCAAAACCCCCTAAAGAAACATTCTTTAGGAGGTTTTGCTAGTTACTATTAAAATCACACAAAGAAAGCTTTATTACTATACAAAATCTTCCGGCTTGAGTCCTTCCATGCCAATCATGGGATCGACTTGCCAGATGGTTTGGTCATTTAAGACAAAGCTTTCTTTTGACATTTTGCTTTCTGCTACTTGAGTAACACTTGCTGTATCATCCTCTTGCTTTTTGCTTTTTGTCAGCTCACGCTTCTTTGCTTGCTCAGTCAAGTTTAATTGTAAGTATTCAGCTAATTTGGTTTTGCGTTCTATTTGAACTTGTGAAACCGCCTTATTAAAACTTTGAGGGTTCCCTACCATGACTAAGGATTTGACCGCCCTTGTCACAGCAGTATAGATGATGTCCCTTCTTAACATGCGTGAATAGCGATCAACCAATGGTAAGATGACTAAGTCATATTCTGATCCTTGTGCCTTATGAATGGAACAACAATAAGCCAGAGTCAGCTGATCCAGTTCATTTTTTCGATAATGGATTTCATTGTCATCAAAATCAACAATCACTTCTTCCACATTATTTGAACTTTCTTTTGCCGTTAAGATAGCAGTTATCTTGCCAATATCCCCATTGTAAACACCCTCTTCTGTATTATTTACCAGTTGAAGAACCTTGTCTCCTATACGGTAGACTTGGTCAAAATGTTTTATCTCACGTTTTTTTGAACTAGCAGGATTCAACATTTCTTGCATCAAGTCATTGATCTGATTGATGCCGCCTGGTCCCTTATACATAGGGGCTAGGACTTGTAGCGTTTGGCTATTAAAGCCTTTTTTAATTGCTGCTGCTACAATCTGTCCAACCACATCACTGACTTGCTGAGCAGAGCAAGGGATAAATGAACGGTCATTATGCTTGGCTAAAAAATCCTCTGGCAGATAGCCTTGACGTATATGGTGAGCTAAATGAACGATGGATGAATCATCGGACTGACGATAAATTTTGGATAGCGAAACAGTTGGAATCAGACCCGAATCAATCATATCTGAAAAAACTTTACCTGGTCCTACTGAGGGCAGTTGGTCCTTATCCCCGACAAAGACTACTTGCATTTCATAGGGAATGGCTTGTAGCAACCAATTCATTAACCACACATCAACCATTGACATTTCGTCGATAATTAAAAGGCTGCCATCAATTATCATCGGTTCAAAGTCTCTTAGCGTCGACTCACGATTATAACCAATTAAGCGGTGAATGGTAGAAGCTGGCAAATGAGAAGTTTCTTGCATCCGTTTAGCCGCCCTGCCTGTCGGAGCCGCCAAACGGATTGGAGAATCAAAATTATCCTCATTTAGATCGGCCAGATCATAGCCATGTAAGATAGCATGTAAATAAATGAGTCCTTGTACCAAGGTTGTTTTTCCGGTTCCTGGACCTCCTGTAATAATAGAGAGAGGGGATTGAATGGCTAATTTTAATGCCTGCTGTTGCTCTTGATCATAGTCAATTTTAATTAAGGCCATAACATCCTCAATGGCTTGATCAATCTCTTCTGCTTCAAATCGCTTAACTTGTTCAGCCATCAGATAGTCGTGAATCTTTTTACTACTTCCGTACTCTGCGTAGAAAATTGAGGGAATGACAAGATCTTCTCCTAGCACTAACAGCTGGTCTTGAATAATTGCAAGATCCAACCCCTTGGTCAATAAATCATCCTCAATCAAAAAGGGGCGACTTTTTTCTAGGAGGTCGCGTGCAGTTCTCAACGAATCCGGTATCGGTACATAGGTATCTCCTTGATCGGTAGAAATTTGTGCCACCGCCATGGTAATAGCTGAAGCAATTCGTTCAGCGGCGTCGGGTTGAATGCCTAATTGTTCTGCTAACTTATCGGCCTTAGTGAATCCGATTCCTTCAATCTCTATTACTAATTGATAGGGATTTTCTTTTATTTGTTCCAGTGTATTCGATTGGAATTTCTTATAGATTCTATCTGCTAAATTAGGACCAAAGCCCCATTCGCTTAACTGCATAAAAATACGTTCTGTTCCTTGAAATTTTAAAAGACTGGCCCTTAATTGATTGGCAACTTTAGCTGTTAAACCACTCACTTTGTCTAAAGCATTGGGATCATCAAGGATTTGATCAATTGCCGTTTCCCCTAATGACTCTACGATTTTTGTGGCTGTTTTAGGACCTACTCCTTTGAAACGATTGCTGGACAAATAATCAATTAAGCCCCTGCGTGAAGTCGGCATCAATTGCTGGTAGCGAGTGACTGAAAATTGCTGTCCAAAACGTGGGTGGTGGACTAATTTTCCAAAAAATTGATAGGGCGTATCGTAATGGATCGTAGTAAATTGACCCGTAATAACCAATTCTTCGTCTACCAAGAGACTCGTTTGATCTAAATCTACACTAATGCGCAAGACCTTATAAAAATTTTGGTCATTTTCGAAGATGGTACTTTCCACGCTACCTACTATTAATTCTTCCATCCACTCTCACCTCACTTGTATGTCTTATTATATCAATCTTTTTTATTAAGAACTAGAGCTTGCCATTCAAAGCTTGCCTAAGACTCTTAATATGTCCATAAAAAAATCACCCTAAATGCTCAGGGTGACTGACAGTTAAATATATTGCCGCATTTGATTATCTTTATAGGCCGCATCAATAATGCCACCTCCTAGACACTCTTGGTCTTGGTAGAAAACTACCGCTTGTCCAGGCGTAATGGCTCGTGCTGGTTCATCAAAAACCACTCGTGCTTTTTTCCCTTGGTCATAAATCGTCACTTCTGCTGGAACATCTTCTTGACGGTAACGAAATTTAATAGTGCATCTAAAAGTCCGATCACTCTTATCACCATCTGTAAAAGAAAGATCCGAAGCTTCTAAGTAATCAGCATATAAATGCGGATGGTGGAAGCCTTGGCCTACATAAAGTGTTTGAGTAGCCATGTCCTTGCCAATCACAAACCAAGGCTCATTGGAGCCATTCGATCCAGTA
The DNA here is from genome assembly GCF_050409565.1 of Facklamia sp. P12955. NCBI lineage: Bacteria > Bacillati > Bacillota > Bacilli > Lactobacillales > Aerococcaceae > Facklamia > Facklamia sp. P12955. Next base: position 8,363 of record NZ_JBNUPF010000015.1, on the reverse strand, counting down.
GATCCGCCTATACCTAAACCATGTCTTTGCCCAATTGTATAGTACATCAATCCCATATGGTCGCCTTTCACTTCACCATCTAAAGTTTTCATTTTACCCGGTTGGTTGGGTAAATAATTAGATAGAAATTGGTTAAAATCTCTCTCTCCAATAAAACATACCCCAGTAGAATCTTTCTTCTTAGCGGTTGCTAAGCCTGCTTGGGCAGCAATTTCACGCACTTGTGTTTTTTCCAAGTGTCCAAGTGGGAATAAAGCTTTTTGTAATTGCTGTTGAGATAATTGATTAAGGAAATAAGTCTGGTCTTTCCTTTGATCCGATGCACGCAACAAATGAACCTGTCCTTTGTCATCTCTTGCTGCTTGGGCATAATGACCCATGGCAATATAATCCGCCCCTAATTCGGTGGCATAATCTAAGAAGGCCTTGAATTTGACTTCTTTATTACACATAACATCCGGATTGGGTGTTCGTCCCTTGCGATATTCACTTAAAAAATATTCAAAAACGCGATCCCAATATTCTTTTTCAAAATTAACTGAATAATAGGGAATACCAATTTGTTCAGCGACTAAGGCAACATCTTCATAATCTTTAGTAGCCGTACAAACACCATTTTCATCCGTATCATCCCAGTTCTTCATGAACAGACCGACCACGTCATAGCCTTCTTCCTTTAGTAATAAGGCGGCTACCGAAGAATCGACACCTCCTGACATACCTATCACTACTCGCGTTTGTGCTTTATCTTTTGTTGGAGTCATTGGGTCTTCCTTTCTTTTAATATTTATATAAAGATTAAAAACGAACTCACCTTGAATGGAAAGTCCGTTTAGATACATTCAAAACTATTTTCTATTTTACTTCAACTAGAACGTTTCGGTCAACAAATCCGTCGAAAATGAAATTTATTTTTTCAATTACCATCTCGTTGTTGGCCAGGCTGAACACATTAACCGCCTGCAAACCGTTAGAATTTACGGTTGAAATTTTTAACCCATTTAAATCAGCATTAACAGTTACCTTTAAAACTAAACCTGTACGATGTGTCGAATCTAATTCTCGTTTGTATAAGTAGTTACCTCCACGTGTTTCATTGAAGCCATTATCTCTTAAAGTATAAGGTCTACATTCTGGACTGACTTCAAAAGTTCGATTGAATCCTAATAATTTTGCTTCTGGTGTAAATGCCATTGTTCTACTCCTTACTATTTATTTATTTTTATAATTGCTTCAATTAATTGATCAATCTCATTTTTAGTCGTATAACGACCAAATGAAATTCGAACACTCTCTTGCCAACGCGCTGGGTTATCTGGGTAATAAGCAGTTAGAATGCGACTGGGTTTTACTGAACCGGCTGAACAAGCGGATCCTGCTGAAAGATAAATGTCTTGCATGTCCATTTGAATAATCAACTGGCTAGCTAATTTTCCTTTAAACCAAATACTGTGTATGCGGTTATTATGATGATTAAGATCACCATTTCTTTGATAGTTAATGCTCACTTCATCTAATCGTTGAAAAAAATATGCTGTTAGTTCTTTAAAATTTCCTTGTAGTTCTTCATACCCCTGATACATCAACTCCAAGGCCTCCACCATACCTAAAATATAAGGAAGGTTTTCAGTTCCTGAACGCTTAGTATATTCTTGATCACCACCTAATAATAAAGGATCTAAGGTCATTTCTTTGTTCCAAGCCTGATAGACCAGAAAACCAATTCCTTTTGGTGCATAAAATTTATGACCTGACCCGTTGAAAGAGCTACAAGGGAAATTTTGTGGGTTAATCGGTTGATAACCAACAGCTTGAGTGGCATCAACATGGAACCAGTAGCCCTTTTGCTTAGCATATTGACCTAGGTCTTGGATAGGAAGTTGAGAACCCACTTCATTATTTACTGCCATAGCTGTCCAACCGATGGTCGTTTCTTTACTGGCTTCAATAAATTGCTGTAGTGTGAATTGATGGTTAGAGTCCGGCTGAATTCGGCTCACTTCAAACCCTCTGTTTTCTAAATCAAGAAGAACCTTATCCACTGCTGAATGTTCAATTGCTGTGGTAACAATATGATTACCTAGACCTAAATCACGTGCTCGAACAGCTTGTGATCGCAGTGCCCAATTGATGGCCTCTGTTGCACCGGAAGTGAAGTACAAATCAGCGTTTTCATCTAATTTTAACAACTCTTTTAAGCGTCGACGCGCTAAGGTCAACTTATTTTTACTTGCCTTTCCTAGCTTATATGTAGCAGAAGGGTTTCCAAAAGATTCTGCTAAAGCATGAGAAATTCGTGCTTGAACACGGAGGTCGACTGGGGTTGTCGCTGCATAATCAAAATATATCATTGCCTCACCTTTTCATTCCTAATACAACTATTATAACGTATTTTAATGATTTTGAAAGTGTTTACTTATAGAAATAAAAGGCGTATATTAATCAAAAAGAGCCTTTTGTGGTAAACTATACACATTATAAGGAGGTTTCCTAATGCAACAACCTTTAGCTTATCGCATGCGGCCGCAGCACATTGATCAAATCTTGGGACAAACTCACCTTGTAGGATCTGGCAAAATTATCCGTCGAATGGTTGAGGCCAAACGTCTTTCTTCTATGATTCTATATGGTCCACCAGGTACCGGAAAAACTTCGATTGCTGCTGCTATTGCTGGTACTACGGAATATGCTTTTCGTCATTTAAATGCAGCAACTGATGCAAAAAAAGATTTAGAAGTTGTCGTCACTGAAGCCAAAATGTCAGGTACCTTGATATTACTATTAGATGAAATTCACCGTTTGAACAAGCTTAAGCAAGACTACTTGTTGCCTCATTTAGAAAACGGACGGATTATTTTAATAGGTGCGACTACTGAGAATCCTTACATTTCGATTAATCCTGCCATTCGCTCACGTACTCAAATTTTTGAAGTCAAACCTCTATCCAGTCAAGAGATTCAAGAGGGGTTACAAAGAGCGATTAAGGATGTTGATCATGGCTTGGGCAAGTATCCAGTTGAAATTACCAAAGACACCCTTGAACATTTTTCATCTGTAACAAATGGCGACATTCGTTCAGCCCTCAACGCATTAGAGTTGGCCGTTCTTTCTACAGCTGAAAACGATCAGGGTAAAATTGTAATCACGCCAGAAATTGCTGAAGAATGTTTACAGCGTAAACGATTAAGCCATGACAAAGATGGTGACAATCACTATGATGTCATCTCTGCTTTTCAAAAGTCAATCCGAGGATCAGATGTGGATGCGGCTATGTATTACTTAGCTATTCTTTTAGAAGCTGGCGAATTAGTCATCGCTTGCCGACGTTTGTTAGTTATTGCCTATGAAGATATTGGTTTTGGCAATCCGCAAGCTACTCAACGGACAGTAGCGGCTGTTGAAGCTGCTGAAAAGTTGGGCCTACCAGAAGCACGCATACCTTTGGCTTTCGCTGTGGCAGATTTAGCCTTAAGCCCTAAATCCAACACCTCCTACCGTGCCATTAATGCGGCCCTGGCGGATATTGAAGCTGGACACACAAGCCCAGTACCAGACAGCTTAAAAGATGGACATTATGCGGGAGCAAAAAAATTAGGTCGCTCCATCGGCTATCAAAACCCTCACGATTATCCCAATCATTTTATCCGTCAACAATATCTTCCCGATCCCCTTAAAAATAAGCAATACTTCAAAGCCGAACCAACAGGAAAATACGAAGCTGCTATTAACCAATACTATCAAGAAATAAAAAAACAGCAGAATTAGCTTTACATGAAGGTTTAGTTATGAGTTTCGATTTTTCTTTCTCAATACAATAAGCTACTAACGACTAATGTTGTAAATGCTTTCATTTTTTCAAACAAAACTATTGCAATTCAATCTCATCGTGTTATACTAGGTACATAGGAAATATATCTGATGTGTTCGAGAGATAGTCAATGTGTTGACCGAACATTTTACATTAGGGATTCTTCAATCGAATACCTATGACAAGCCATCGCATGTGGAAGTCAGAAGCATTTCGTGAGAACCCCACCTGATTGCTAGCGGGTTCAACCTAGCTTTATTGAATCGGCACGATTCGGATATATTTTGAGAGCTGGCAATTGCCAGCTCTTTTTTAATGAATCTTTAGATAGAATTGAGGTTAATAATGCTACAAGCTTTGCTCTATGCCTTCCCATCGATATTAGTGATTTTGGCCCTCTATATTTTTTACTTCCGACATTCCTTACTAAAATTGCTCAAGCTACAAGACCTTAGGATTTTCAATTTAATCGCACTAACCTTTTTTTTATTAGCTATTTTAGGCTTTATCTTAATCTATTTACAATTAAAAATTTGGAGTCTTGTCTGGCTAGTCCTTGTTTTGATTTTGATTACCATGGTCTCTGTGCTCATCTACTTTACTCTTAGGTCGCATTAACTCATTCAAATTAAAAGCCCTTCAAAGCTAATAACTTTGAAGGGCTTCGTTTATTTACGTAAGATAACGACTTCTTCTGCTTGGTCTACTTCATTTAATTTGACTGCCACTTTTTCTTCGCTGGATGTCGGGATATTTTTACCGACGAAATCAGCGCGAATTGGGAGTTCACGATGACCTCTATCCACCAGTATTGCCAATTGAATTTTGGCTGGACGATCTGACGATAGAATCGCATCCAGTCCTGCTCGAATGGTTCGACCTGTATATAAAACATCATCCACCATAATCACAACTTTATCACGCATTGAGTGAGAAAAGTGAGGGGGTTGAACAACAGGTGCTTCATTTTTAAACTTGTGGGTCAAATCATCACGGTAAAAAGAAATATCTAACTCTTCTAGCTCTACTTGAATAGCTTCAATTTGCGAAATTTTTTCAGCTAAACGATGGGCTAAATATATGCCTCTTGTTTTAATTCCTACTAATACTAATTCTTGGACGTTCGGATTCCGTTCGACAATTTCGTGGGCCATTCTCTTTAGAGTTCTATTGATCGCTTGCTCATCTATAATAATATTTTCAGCCATTCATGTGTCTCCTTCAGTTTGGTATCTCTAGACTTCTTTATTTTCTTCCCTTAATAATATACCAAAAGAACGTCATTCTCAAATGAGAATAACGTTCATACCAACTTATCTTAATGATTATTTTTGATTTTTAAGACGCTCAACGTCACGAGCAATCGCAATTTCTTCGTTAGTAGGAATGTTGATAACTGTTACCGTAGAATCATCTGTAGAAACGATGGCTTCTTGGCGTGTGTTATTACGCTCTTCGTCAATCTTAACACCCATATAACCAAAGTTTCTCATAGTGATTTCACGTGTTTCTTTAGAGTTTTCACCGATACCGGCAGTAAAGACAATCACATCTACACCATTCATCACTGCTACATATTGTCCAATGTATTTAATAATACGATTGAAGAAAATATCTAGAGCTAGTTGTGCACGTTCGTTTCCTGCTTCTGCAGCTTCTTCCACATCACGCATATCGGATGAGACACCTGAAATACCGAGTAAACCAGATTTTTTATTGAAGATAGTTACCATCTCTTCAATGCTTTCAATACCTTCCTTTTGCATGATGAATGGAATTGCAGATGCATCGATATCACCGACACGTGTTCCCATTGTTAAGCCAGCTAGTGGAGTGAAGCCCATTGAAGTATCAACAGATTTCCCTTTCTCCACAGCAGTAATTGAAGCTCCGTTCCCTAAATGACAAGTGATAATTTTAAGATCTTCAATGGGCTTACCTACGATTTCAGCTGCACGGTGGGCCACAAATTGGTGACTTGTCCCATGAGCTCCATATTTACGAACGGAGTAATTTTCATAGTATTCGTACGGAATGCTGTATAAATAATTTTCAGCCGGCATTGAAGTATGGAAAGAAGTATCAAAGACTGCTGCCATGGTAGCATGTGGTAATTTTTCTTGGAAAACACGAATTACGACTGCTTCCGCAGGGTTATGTAAGGGGGCGAAATCTCCCAATTCTTCAATGTTTTTGATAACTTGCTCATCTACTAGAGTAGACTCCTTGAAGAGTTCTCCACCAGCTACTACACGGTGTCCGACACCGGTAATTTCTTCAAAGTTTGTGATAACTCCTAAGTCTAGAAGTTTAGTTAGTAATAAATCCACTGCACGAGCATGATCTGCAATATCTTCGACTATTTGAAACTTTTGATCTTCACCATTAGCGTCCGTATATTTAATTTCTAATTTTGAATCGCTTAATCCAATACGTTCAACTAATCCTTTAGAAACCACTGTTTCTTCAGGCATCTCTATGATTTGGAATTTCAAACTTGAAGAACCCGCATTAATCGCCATTGTTTTAGACATTTACAATTTCCCCATTTCTTTGTTAGTTCATATAGGTCTAGTATATCATGTTTATCCTTACACCGTAAATACTGATTCAAAATTTTGTGAAGTTTTTAATAAAGTTTGCTCTGTCCTTCGAAAGTTTAATAATTATTAACTTACTGATAATAATAAAGAATTAATGAATTAAAAAACTTTTTTGGCGCTTTCTATTGATCCCTATCATGCTCTGACTATTTTTAGGATAGCCAATACTTTATTGTGCTTGAGGGTCAAAGTGATGAGTTTTATTAAGATTAAAACTCATATAATCAAGGTCTCAACTTGCCCATCACAACAATTACTCATCAACACCCATTTTTCGACTTTGTTACCCGCTAAATAGCATAATTATACCTTAAATTTTCCGTCATTTTACATACAGGCTGGGTGGCTTTTTCACTGGCTGATGGTCCATATAAAAGTGTTCTGAACAATAGTTAGAATATATTTTTCTTCAGTTGTTCCCACCTTTAGAATTTGTCTCTTTTTCATTAACACCATTCAAAGACTCTTTATCATACCTTAACTCTCTTTATCCGATGGTATTTATATTTTCTTTAACTTTTTACAAAAGTTTTGCTAATTGTACCATCAGGATTTTCTATGATAACTAAATGACCTATTTCTCCCTTATCATTTTGGCTAGGTTGAATAGAATATTCAACTTTCTCAATGGTTTTGTCATGTAAAATATATTCAATCGAAACCAATTCTCCATCTCCATTTTTTAAAGTCATAGTTGTTCCTATGGTGTTTCCTTCTTTATCTTTAAATGCTGACTGTTCAATAGTAGGGACTTTTTCATTTTTTATAAAGGTTTCTTTTTTCAACCCCTCTGCATTCGTAATTATAATTAAATAACCTCGATCCCCGTTTTCGTCTTTATCATAAGTGATTTTAACATCTGGGGCTATTTCTTGTTTGCCAATCAAAATATGTTCGTTCAATAAAACTCGCTCTGCATCATCTTTAACTAAAACAGTGTATCCTATAATACTTCCTTGATTATCCTTAAAAGGGATTTTTTCGATGGTTGGAACTTTTTTGTTTTCCACAAAAACTTCTTCAAAGTCACCATCTGGTTTATAAATAATCACTTTATGACCCGTTCCCTCAGCAATAATTTTAAGCTCAGGTTCTTTGCCATCGGGATCATTTAAAATATGGTGAGTGGCGATCAACTTTTCTTGGCTATCTTTGATGACAAATGTTTTGCCAATAATTTGTTCTTGAAAATCCTTCAAATCTTTAGTTTCAACAACTGGTTGCTCATTTTCAAGATTACTTGACTTGTTTTCTAAAAATATCTTCTCTTCTTCCCCGGTCGGCTTTAAAATATTGACCGTGTATCCATACACACCCCCTCTTTCTGATTGATTCACATTAACTTTTACTGATTTCCCATTGCTATCATTCAAAATGTTCTGACTTAAAATGATATTTCCTTCATTATCTTCAATAATAATGGTCTTACCTATATCATTGCCCTCTCCATCTTTGATTGGCTTTTTATGAATAATCGGTGATTCTCCATAAAGTATGTTTTCCATAACTTCTATCCTCCTCAAGAAACTATAAAGCTATTAAGCTCAATCATTTTTATATAAATAATCATATATCTTTCTGTCTTTAAAAACAACTCGCCCATTTAAAAACTCTCTTCATCCATTTAAGAATGAAGAGAGTCCTATTTAAAGATCTTACACTAGCGTCTTAGCCTACAGTTTATTGATTCTCACTTAGGCGTTTTTTTAATTCTGCTACAGAAATTCCTAAGCCCATTGCCAGCAAAGTAAGACCCATTGCTACATATTCTCCTTCATCAGAACCAGTATTAGGCAGTAAAATCCCTGACTTATTGACAGTTACTTCTTCACCCTTAGGAGTAGTCTGGTCTAGATCTGGTGTTGGATCTGGATCTGGTGTTGGATCTGGATCTGGCGTTGGATCTGGATCTGGCGTTGGATCTGGATCTGGCGTTGGATCTGGATCTGGCG